>NZ_JBIQLE010000062.1:0-3967 GCF_044464525.1 Pusillimonas sp. | reverse complement strand
TGCCGAAACCGGGTGGAGGCGTCCATTCCATTGACCTCAGCGCTACGCGCTTCGGAGCTCACACAGCTTTCGCCGACTACCCCCGCGCTGCCTTCGGTAGCACGCGGCGCCGGCTGGACGTCCGGTTTTAAGCTCTCCCGCAGCCGCCGGCTAAGGTCATTTTAAACTCGGACTGCCTCTTTCCCGGCCACCATTACGGCACAACGCTAGGGTGAGGTGCGGGGTATATGCAGTGCGCCGTCCAGCGCGCGCCGCATTTTCTTGGCTTGGTCGGGATGAAGGTGCCCGCTTGTCCGAATCCCGAGCCGCGTAGCGGCGAGGTTGAGTTCGGACACCGCCCGACCAAGCCGAGAAAATGCGGGCAGCCCGGCCGAAGGACCGGGCCGCGTGATGCGGCGCACTGCATATACCCCGCATCTCGCCCGACCATAAGAACGGCAAAGCGGGGCCGCCGGATGCGGCCGATTTTTCCCTTCCCCGCAGGCACTGGCGCTTAAGAACCCAATCAACAACGCACCGCCATCAAGCATAGCTACAAAAAAACGCCCCGAAGGGCGTTTCTTGTACTGCGTACGGACTACGCCGCACCAAGCCTACTTTGCCGCGATGTCGCGCGGGGCTTCGCCTGTGTACAACTGGCGCGGACGACCAATCTTGTACTCGGGGTCGGAGATCATCTCGTTCCACTGTGCGATCCAGCCGACCGTGCGAGCCAAAGCAAAAATGGCTGTGAACATCGACGTGGGAATGCCAATGGCACGTTGGACGATGCCAGAGTAGAAGTCGACGTTCGGGTACAGCTTGCGCTCGACAAAGTACGGATCTTCCAGCGCGATACGCTCGAGCTCCATGGCCAGCTTGAAGAGCGGGTCGTCTTCCAGGCCCAGGGCCGAAAGCACCTCTTTGCAGGTTTCCTGCATGAGCTTCGCGCGCGGATCGTAGTTCTTGTAGACACGGTGGCCAAAGCCCATCAGGCGCACGCCCGAGTTCTTGTCCTTCACCTTTTCCATGAACTCGCCAACCTTGGCGACTCCGCCATTGGCCTGAAGGTCTTCGAGCATCTGCAGGCAGGCTTCGTTGGCGCCGCCGTGAGCAGGGCCCCAGAGGCATGCCACCCCGGCCGCAATGGCGGCGAAGGGATTCGTGCCGGACGAGCCGCACAAACGCACGGTGGAAGTGGAAGCGTTTTGCTCGTGGTCGGCGTGCAAGATGAAGATGCGGTCAAGCGCGCGCTCAACCACGTCATTGACTTCGTATTCTTCGCAAGGCGTGGCGAACATCATGCGCAGGAAATTGCCGGTGTACGACAGGTCGTTGCGCGGGTAGATGTAGGGCTGGCCCATTGAATACTTGTACGCCATGGCCACCAGCGTGGGCAGCTTGGCGATCAGGCGAATGGCGGAGATTTCACGATGGCGCGGGTTGGTGATGTCGGTGGCGTCATGATAGAACGCCGACATGGCGCCCACCAGGCCGGTAAGAACAGCCATTGGATGCGCATCGCGACGGAAACCGCGCAAGAACATCTGCATCTGCTCGTGGACCATGGTGTGGTTGGTGACCAATGCGTCGAATTCACGCTTCTGATCGGCGTTCGGCAACTCGCCGTTCAGGATCAGGTAGCTGACATCCATGAAGTCGCAGTTTTCTGCGAGCTGGTCAATGGGATAGCCACGGTACAGCAATTGGCCTTTATCACCGTCGATATAGGTGATGGCCGATTCGCACGAAGCTGTTGCCAGAAAGCCCGGGTCGTAGGTAAACATGCCCGTTTGACCATAAAGCTTGCGAATATCGATGACATCGGGACCGATGGTTCCCTGGTAGACGGGAAACTCAACAGAGTCGCTGCCATCGGAAAAAGACAAGGTGGCTTTTTTGTCTGAAAGTTGCATTTCAATCCTTAAGTTATCACAGCTTTCGCATTTGCTCGACCAGCCGGCGCAACTCGGGAATATCGTATTCTCCGGCGAGCTCGGTCCGGGCCAGCAACACATCAAGCAATTCGTTATCCCCCATCTCAAACAAGAGAGTCAGGGCATGCACATCGGCATCGGTAAGCTGGTCTTCAAACTGATCGAGAAACTTAGTGATGATCAGATCGTTTTCCAGCAAGCCGCGCCGGGCTCGCCAACGTAGGCGCGGACGGTCGATTTCCGACTGTTTTTTCATGGGGCTGTTGCCTTAGACAGTGCGACGGACCAGAAGCTCTTTGATCTGGCCGATAGCCTTCGCTGGGTTAAGCCCCTTGGGACAGACATCGGTACAGTTCATGATGGTGTGGCAACGGAACAGGCGGTAAGGATCCTCGAGGTTGTCGAGGCGCTCGGCTGTGGCTTCGTCACGGCTATCCACGATGAAACGGTAGGCTTGAAGCAAGCCGGCAGGGCCGACATATTTGTCGGGGTTCCACCAGAATGATGGACAAGCCGTCGAGCAGCAGGCACACAGGATGCACTCGTACAAGCCGTCGAGTTGCTCGCGCGCCTCGGGAGTTTGCAGACGCTCTTTCTCGGGCGGCGGCTGATCGTTGATCAGGAACGGCTTGATGGAGTGGTATTGATTGAAGAAGTGCGTCATGTCGACGATGAGGTCGCGCACGACAGGCAGGCCAGGCAGCGGCCGCAGCACGATGGGCTCGCTCAGCTCACGCAGGTTTGTGGTGCAGGCCAGCCCGTTCTTGCCATTGATGTTCATGGCATCGGAGCCGCACACACCCTCACGGCACGAGCGCCGCAACGCCAGGCTGTCGTCGACGTCGTGCTTGATGCGCGTGAGCGCGTCGAGCAGCATTTTGTCGTCGGGGTGCAGCTCGACTTCGAGCTTCTGCATGTAGGGACGCTCGTCCTTGTCAGGATCGTAGCGGTAGATTTCAAATTTGACGATACGTTTTTCGCTCATTTC
This sequence comes from Pusillimonas sp., assembly GCF_044464525.1. Classification (NCBI taxonomy): domain Bacteria; kingdom Pseudomonadati; phylum Pseudomonadota; class Betaproteobacteria; order Burkholderiales; family Alcaligenaceae; genus Pusillimonas; species Pusillimonas sp. Next base: position 1,063 of record NZ_JBIQLE010000062.1, on the reverse strand, counting down.
TGTATCCTGCTTAGAAAGTCCGTGGCTTGGGTGGGAAGCTCTCGACCGTCAAGGGCTTCATTTGCACGGGCTTATATTCGAGACGCCGGCCTTCGGAGTACCACAACGAGTGAACGAGCCAGTTGACGTCGTCGCGCTCGGGGTGATCGTCGAGTGCGTGCGCGCCGCGGCTTTCGGTGCGGTTGGCGGCCGCCTTGGTGGTGGCCAGTGCGACTTCCTTCATGTTGGCCAGTTCAAGCGCCTCCATGCGAGCCGTATTCCAAACCTTGGACTTGTCCTTGAAGTACACGTTATCGCAACGCTCGGCGATGCGTTCCATGTCGGTTACGCCTTCGTTGAGCAACTGGAGCGTACGGAACACGCCGCAATGGTTCTGCATGCTATTACGCATGGCGTTGTGCACTTCGTAGACGTTTTCGCCCGAGCTGCGTTTTTCGAGCTCGTTGACGCGATCGATCGAGAAATCGATGGACGACTCGGGAATATCCTGGTGCGCGTGTTGACGCTCGGGATGAGACTCGACAATGTGGTTGCCCGCGGCACGGCCGAAGACGATAAGGTCGAGCAGCGAGTTGGTGCCCAGGCGGTTGGCGCCGTGCACCGACGTTGCCGCGCATTCCCCGACCGCGTACAAACCTTGTACAGGTACGTCTTCGTTGTTGCGCCAATCCATGACCTGGCCATAGATGTTGGTGGGCAGGCCCCCCATCTGATAGTGGATGGTGGGCACAACAGGAATCGGGTCTTTAATGGGATCGACGTTGCCGAACTTGATGGCGATTTCGCGAATCGACGGCAGGCGCTTCATGATGGTTTCGGCGCCGATGTGATCAAGCTTGAGCAGAATGTGGTCGCCGTTGGGGCCACAGCCACGGCCTTCTTTGATTTCCTGGTCCATCGAGCGCGAGACGAAGTCTCGGGGCGCAAGGTCTTTGAGCGTCGGGGCGTAGCGCTCCATGAAGCGCTCGCCGTCTTTATTAAGCAAAATGCCGCCCTCGCCGCGCACGCCCTCGGTGATGAGCACGCCCGCGCCGGCCACGCCGGTGGGGTGGAACTGCCAGAA
>NZ_JBIQLE010000061.1:0-4621 GCF_044464525.1 Pusillimonas sp. | reverse complement strand
CCTTGCGCTCGTTACGGCGGCTACCCATGAAACGGCCAAAGCGCTTTTGCTTGCCCTTGCGGTTCAAGACCTGGACCGACTCGACCTCAACCTTGAACAGGAGTTCGACGGCTGCCTTGATTTCAGGCTTGGTAGCGTCAGCTACGACACGAAAAGCGATTTGCTGATTTTTTTCGGCGACGAACGTGGCCTTTTCGGTCACGACGGGCGCCAAGATGATTTGCATTAAGCGTTCGGCTTTCATCCCAACATCTCCTCGAGTTGAGCGATAGCCGGCTTCGTGATCAACACTTTCTTGTAGTGGATCAGGGAAAGCGGATCGGCATAACGCGGTTCAACCACGGCAACGTGAGGCAGGTTGCGCGTAGCGAGATAGACGTTTTCGTCGAGCACGTCGGTGATGATCAGCACCGATTCGAGACCCATGCCCTTGAGCTTGGCCGCAGCCTGCTTGGTCTTGGGCGAATCGAGTTCGAAGCTGTCGACGACGGCGATACGGTCTTCACGGGCCAATTGCGAAAGAATCGCGCGCAAACCGGCGCGGTACATCTTCTTGTTGACCTTGTGGGAGAAGTTCTCGTCGGGCGAGCTGGGGAATGCGCGACCACCTCCACGCCAGATGGGCGAGGACGTCATGCCGGCACGAGCACGACCGGTGCCTTTTTGGCGCCACGGCTTCTTGGTGCTGTGCTTGACGGTTCCGCGATCTTTCTGTGCACGGGTGCCGCTGCGCGCGTTGGCCTGGAAAGCCACCACAATCTGGTGCACCAGCGCTTCGTTGAAATCGCGACCGAACACGGTGTCGGGTGCTGCAACGGTAGACGAGGATTGACCCTGGTCATTCAGGAGCTTCAGTTCCATCTTTTAGGCTCCTTTCTTGGGGGCTTTGACAGCCAAACGCACGACGACGTCGCCATTTTTGCTGCCAGGGACAGCGCCCCTGACCAGCAACAGGCCGCGTTCGGCGTCGACACGAACAATGTCGAGGTTCTGTACGGTGCGCGTAACATCGCCAAGGTGCCCGGCCATTTTCTTGCCGGGGAAGACGCGACCGGGATCCTGGGCCATGCCGATAGAGCCAGGCACGCGGTGCGAGATCGAGTTACCGTGCGAATTGCGCTGACCAGCAAAGTGGTGGCGCTTGATGGTGCCGGCGAAACCTTTACCAATAGTGGTACCGGTTACGTCGACCTTCTGGCCGGCCTCGAACACGCTATCGACGGCCAACACAGAACCAGCCGAAAATTCGGCGGCTTTGGCGGGATCGAGACGGAATTCTTTGAGGATGCTGCCGGCTTCAACGCCGGCCTTGGCGTAGTGTCCTGCTTGCGGCTTGGTGACGCGCGATGCGCGGCGCGTGCCGTATGCTACTTGCACTGCTGCGTAACCATCAACTTCTGGCGACTTGACCTGGGTAACACGGTTGTTCGACACGTCCAGTACTGTTACCGGGATGGACTCGCCTTCCTCGGTAAAAATACGGGTCATGCCAACCTTGCGCCCCACGAGTCCCAGCCGATGCGCGGCAGGCGTAGGTGTCGGGTTCGACATCGTTTTCTCCATTCCCAACTACGATTGGTCGGGGCTAATTTAAATATGCGCGACATTTTTAAGGCGGTGCACCACCGCCCCTAGCATTTTTCGGCTAAGTTCTCCACTATACCATAGCTTTTTATTTTTTTGCAAGCGCGTCGTCGCAGCTGTGTTGGTGCAACGTGAGAATGCCCGGTATGTGCAAAGTAGAAATGTCCGGTTCAATGATGTAAACGACACCATGAAGGCGGATAGGGACAATGATCACGATGAGCCAGAAGGAACTAAGCCGGCTGCAGGTCGTTCAGCTGGCGATAAACGTCCCGGCTGGGCTACTATCGGCATGTCATTTCTTACCGGAGCAGGCATGGTTGCACCTTCCCAATCCAGGGCCTTGCGCGGCCCCGTCGTCACTCTATCGGGGAACCCGTTCGAGCAACCTGATCGCGAAGCTCTACATTATGAATCCGACGGCCTGATCCTGATCGACGACGGCCGCATAACGGCCGTGGGCAACTATGATCTTCTCCGGGACGACATCGGCACTCGCCCCGTTACCCACTACCCCAACTCCCTGATCCTGCCCGGCTTCATCGACACCCACGTCCATTACCCTCAAACTCAAATGATCGGTGCGTATGGTGCGCAACTGATCGACTGGCTCAACGAGTACACCTTTGTCACTGAGCAACAGTTTGCCGAGCCGGCCCATGCGCGGGCGGTGTCGCGGGTATTTCTTGAGGAATGCCTAAGGGTCGGCACCACCACGGCACTTGTCTACTGTACGGTGCATCCCGCATCAGTCGAAGCTTTTTTCGAGACCGCGCTGGAATACGACATGCGCATGATCGCTGGCAAGGTGCTCATGGACCGGAACGCACCCGCGGAATTGTCCGACACGGCGCAGTCGGGCTATGACGACTCTTTGGCCCTGATGAACAAGTGGCACGGCCGGCGCCGACTGCTTTATGCGGTAACGCCCCGTTTCGCGCCGACAAGCACCCCCGCCCAGCTGGAAGCAGCAAGTGCGCTCTGGAAGCTTCGACCGGACGCCTACATGCAGACCCACTTGTCGGAAAATCTGGCGGAACTTGAATGGGTCGCGCAACTGTTCCCACAGCACAAAGACTACTTCGACGTTTACGAGCAATACGGCCTGGCGGGCCCTCGGGCGGTGTTCGGCCATTCCATCCACCTGTCTGAACGCGAATGGCTACGGCTTGCTGAAACGGACTCTTCCGTGGCCCATTGCCCAACCTCGAACGGGTTTTTGGGCAGCGGCCTATTCGACTTCAAGCGCGCCAGGCAGCCAGAGCCTCCCGCCAGGCCGGTTCGCACCGGTCTGGCCACTGATGTGGGCGCGGGAACCTCGCTGTCCATGCTGCAGACCATGGGCCAAGCTTACAAAATCGGGCAATTAGGCGGCTATTCGCTATCTGCGGCCAAGGCGCTGTATCTTGCGACCCGGGGGGCCGCTGAGGCATTGCACTTAGAGGACAAGATCGGCTCCATCGAGCCGGGAATGGAAGCTGATCTTTTGGTGCTTGATCTGAACTCCACTCCACTGATCAATTTCCGCATGCGGTACTGCAAGGACATTCACGAAGCTTTGTTCGTGCAGATGACGATGGCCGACGATCGGGCAACGCAGGCAGTATATGTGAATGGCAGGCTTGCTTATTCTCGCGAGCCTGCTGAAGCGCTGCTTTAACGGCGATTGCGGCATAAGTCATTAACCGTGCACGGCTCGAGCCGCTTGGTTTTCAGAACCGCATTCCGGCACTTGAAGTTCAAAAAAGCACTTGCGAGAATCCATCCCACAATAGCTTCAAACCTGCGCAGAACAGGAACACATACATCAACTTGTTGAACAACACGGCATTGACGCGGTCGTGCATCCACACACCAAGCTTGACCCCCACGACTGCCGCCGGCGCCAGCAGCAACGAGGTACCCAGGTTTTCGGCGCTTAGCTGGCCCAGCAGGCCGTAGGGTATCAGCTTGACGTAGTTGACCCCTGCAAAATAGATGGTGACCGTGCCGACGAAAACGCTTTTATCCAGCTTCTTGGGTAAAAGATAGATCATCAGTGGCGGCCCGCCGGCATGAGCGACGAAGCTTGTGTATCCCGACATTCCCGACCATAGCCAGCATGCCGGTCGGTCGGGCAAGGAAAGGCCCAGTCGCACACGCCCGCCAAGCCAGTACCGCAATGCAAACAGCGAAGCCATGGCGCCGATCAGGATTTCAAGGAAGGCTTCGCTGACGTAGCGGAAAGTAAGCGCGCCGATGATGATGCCGACCACGGCTGGAGGCAGGAGCCTGAACATCAACGCGCGGTCCCAGAGCCGCAACCATGCCTTGACGCCGGTAACGTCCATCACGCACAGTATCGGCAGCATGATGCCCGCGGCCTGGATGGGGGATGTCACCAAAGCCAACAAGGGCACGGCCAGCATGCCCAGGCCACCTGCAAACCCGCCTTTTCCGATCCCTACAATCAATACCGCCGGCACAGCGATCAGATAGAACAGCGGGTCGTCAATGAATGCCACGACGCGGCTTCTCCTTGAAATGCAACAAAGCCCTCCGGGGGGGAGGGCTTTGCGGGCCGGCGCCATGTCAGCAAGACAGTGACCCCGGCTGTCATTGAAACCAATGATTATTACTGCAGCGCGATCTCGACATCGACACCGGCCGGCAAATCCAGGCGCATCAGAGCGTCAACGGTTTTGTCGGTAGGATCGACGATGTCCATAAGACGTTGGTGCGTACGCATTTCGAATTGATCGCGCGCCGTCTTGTTGACGTGGGGCGAGCTCAACAAGTCGTAGCGGCGGATACGAGTGGGAAGCGGAACGGGGCCGCGAACCACTGCACCAGTGCGCTTGGCGGTTTCGACAATTTCGGCTGCCGACTGATCGATCAGCTTGTAGTCGAACGCTTTCAAACGGATGCGGATTTTCTGGTTTTTCATGGTGTTTCCTAAAGAACGAAATCGGCGGGAAGGACTCTTCCCGCCTAAGTGCAGGGCTTACTTGGTGATTTTAGCCACCACGCCGGCGCCCACGGTACGGCCGCCTTCGCG
>NZ_JBIQLE010000060.1:0-7192 GCF_044464525.1 Pusillimonas sp. | reverse complement strand
CAGGAGTAAGCATGGAGTTGCAGGGACAATCTGTTGTAGTCAGTGGTGGAGCCTCGGGGCTGGGCGCAGAAACGGTGCGCCACCTGGTCAATGCAGGGGCACGTGTAGCCATTCTGGACGTGAACGAGCAAGCGGCAAAGCAGTTAGCCGAGGAAACAGGCGGCCTGGCGCTGGCTTGCGACATTACCGACACGAACAGCATTGAAACGGCGCTAGCCGCTGCAGCCAAGGTCAACGGGCCGGCTCGTGTGCTTGTCAATTGTGCCGGTGTCGCGGGCGCCATGCGGCTCGTCTCCAAAGAAGGCGACCTCATGCCGCTTGAACACTTCAGCCGCATCGTCAACATCAACCTTATTGGCACGTTCAACGTTATTCGGCTGTTCACCGCGCGTGTGGTGAATCTCGAACCGCTCGAATCGGGCGAACGCGGTGTCATTATCAACACGGCCTCTGTTGCTGCGTTCGACGGCCAGGTTGGACAGGAAGCTTACGCGGCATCCAAAGGCGGCGTCGCCGCGCTGACTTTGCCGCTTGCGCGAGACCTGGCGCAGTTCGGCGTGCGCGTCATGACGATCGCGCCCGGGCTTTTCCAAACGCCACTTCTTAAAGAGCTGCCGGCCCACGTGCAGGAAAGTTTGGCTGCCAGTATTCCTTTTCCCAAACGGCTAGGAGACCCGGGCGAGTTCGCCGCCCTGGCCTTGCACATCGTTAGCAACCCTTCTCTTAATGGCGAGACTATCCGCCTGGATGGGGCTTTGCGCCTGCCGCCGCGTTAATTCTGCGTCTGCTTCGCAGCCAATTCTGCGCCCGCTCCTTCCGATATTCATTAAAGGCCAATCGTTCATGCTTACCTATCATCCGCCGATTCGCGATATTCGCTTTGTCTTGTCCGAACTGTTGAATGCCGCGCCCCGACTCTCTGCCTTGCCGGGCTTTGAAGACGTGGACGAAGCCTTGATTATGGAGATCGCCGAACAAGCCGGACGCTTTTCCACCGAGGTGCTGCTCCCACTCAACGCTGTGGGGGATCAGCATGGTTGCAAGTACGAAGACGGCCAGGTCAGCACCCCGCCGGGGTTCGCCGACGCATATCGGCAATTTGTAGGCGGCGGCTGGCCCTCGCTTACCTGTGACCCAAAGTACGGTGGCCAAGGCCTTCCCGGCACCCTGCATACCGTTCTATACGAAATGCTTGGTGCCTGTAATCACGCATGGTCCATGTATCCGGTGCTTCTTCGCGGCGCCTACGAATGCCTGAATGCGCATGCCAGCGAGCAGCTCAAGCAGCAATACCTGCCCAACTTGGTCAGCGGCAAGTGGCTTGCCACCATGTGCCTGACTGAGCCTCATGCCGGTAGTGACCTGGGGCTGTTGCGCACCCGCGCCACACCCCAGGCAGACGGAACGGTGCGGGTTACCGGCAGCAAAATATTTATCTCAGGCGGGCAGCAAGACCTCACTGAAAACATTATTCACCTGGTGCTGGGCCGTCTGCCAGACGCTCCGGCCGGTAGCAAAGGCATCTCGCTATTCCTGGTGCCGAAATTCATTCCGGCACGCGAAGGCGCCGACGCCAACAATACGATCACCTGCACGGGTATCGAACATAAGATGGGCATTCACGGTAGTGCCACCTGCCGCATGGAGTTTGAGGAAGCCACAGGCTGGCTGGTAGGCGAACCGCATCGCGGGCTGGCAGCCATGTTCATCATGATGAACGAAGCCCGACTTGCCGTGGGTATTCAAGGCGTCGCCACCGCCGACGTTGCTTGGCAAAGCTCGCTGGCCTATGCACAAGAACGAGTTCAAATGCGAGCAGCAATCCGCCCGCCAAGCGCGTCTGCACGGAAGCAAGCCGCCGACCCCATCATTTTCCATCCGCCTGTCCAGCGCCTTCTGATGAACCAGCGGGTATATGTGGAAGGCTTTCGGATGCTTGCCTACCATATCGCGGTCATTCTGGACGAAGCCGAACGCCACCCCGATACGGGGCAGCGAGCGCTTAAGCAAGGCCAACTATCCCTGCTGACTCCAGTGCTGAAGTCCATGGCGACAGATCAGGCCTTCGACGGCGCCAGCAAGGCCCTACAGATTTTTGGCGGCCACGGTTTCATGACCGAAATGGGCATAGAGCAATACGTGCGCGACACGCGTATTGCTCTGATCTACGAAGGAACCAACGAGATACAGGCGATAGATCTGGTGGTGCGCAAAATCGTCGCTGACAAGGGCCGCCAACTTGAGTTGCTGCTGACCGAGCTTCGGCAAATGGCACACGGCGCCGATAGCGAGTTTATGAGTGCGCAGCGCGGCAGTCTGGACGAGCTGGTGGACGCCATCACGGCCCGCGCAAAACGCATTATCGCGGCTGCTGATGCCGACTCGAACCTTCCGCACCACGTTGCGCCCGACATGCTTCGGCTTATCGGTCATGGCGTGCTTTCAGGGCTGTGGCTGCAAGCCGCCCGCGCCGCCCAAACGCGACTTGAACACGATACGGGCTTCTACCAGGCCAAAATCGATACAGCGCAGTATTACTTCAGTTATGTCCTTCCTGAAACGGCCTCGTTGCTGCTGACCATCGATCATGCATTGGAAGCTGGCGACAATCATCCGGGAAGCCGTGCTTTAGCCGAAGTTCTGCCGTTCCAGGCTGATTTTCATGCCGATTCCGAAACCACTGGAACCGCCTCGCGCGCGTGAAATAGGCAAGCGAGATCCACAAATATCGGACACCAATTCGCAAAATAAGCGTTGACGTATTTTTTACGAGAGAGTAAATTTACTCTAATGTAAAAAATTAGCTCGTAGCCAGGCGGTCAAGCTACGGAGCAATGCTGGAGACAAAGGCTTGAGGAACTCACATCACCTAAAGAAGTTCGTCGCGGGCTTGGCCGTGTCGTTATCCCTGGCAGTCGCCACATCGGCTGCCTATGCGCAGGAAACCGTAAAGGTTGGCATTTCGGTAAGTGCTACCGGCCCGGCCGCGTCACTGGGCGTACCAGAGCGCAACACCTTCGAGATGCTGCCCGACACCTTGGGTGGCTTGCCCGTCAATTACATCATCCTGGATGACGCCACCGACCCCAGCCTCGCCGGTAGGAATGCTCGCAAACTTATCAGCAGCGACGGTGTCGACGTAATCATCGGTTCAAGCTCTACTCCCACATCTTTGGCTATCGCTGAGGTCGCTGAAGAACAAAATGTCGTGCAGTTGGGGCTTGGCGTGTTCGACCATGAAGCATACGAATGGGTTTTCTCCGTACCCCAGAGCCACAGCGTGATGTACCGGGCTCTCTTCGAGGAAATGCAGCGGCGCAATGTAAAAAATATCGCGTATATCGGCTTTAGCGACGCGCTCGGAGAAGGCGGTCATCGCGTGACGAGCGCACTTGCCAAAGAATTCAACATGCAGCTCGTCGCGAACGAGCGATATGGCCGCCAAGACCAGTCAGTAACCGCGCAGGCTGTTCGGATAAGACAAGCAAAGCCCGACGCCGTAGTTTTCGGCGCCAGCGGCACCGGTGCGGCCCTACCCATGCATGCCCTGCGCAAGCTTGGGTATGAAGGCAACTTCTATCAAAACCACGGCGTGGTGAACAATGATTTTTTACGCGTCGCGGGGCCTTCCGGTGAAGGAATGGTTTCTCCGACGGGGCTTGTCGTGGTAGCGGAACAGCTTGATGACCGGAACCCGTCGAAAAAACTGGCGCTCGACTACATCGAAAAGTACGAAGGTAAATATGGTGCCGGAACACTCAATCCATTCGGCGCTTATGCCTACGACACTTACTTGCTGCTTGATCACGTTGTAGCCAAAGCGCGTCAGCAGGCAAAGCCAGGGTCCCAAGAGTTTCGCAATGCAGTAAGACAGCACCTCGAGCAGGTGACAGATCTTCCGCTGACGCATGGATCGAGCACCATGACGGCTTTAAATCATGGGGTCTTGGGTAGCGACGCAGTTGTACTGGTGACAATCGACGAAGGGAAATGGAAACTTCTCAATTAGAAGGTGCCAGCAGCGCAAGTTTTCCATGCTTTGGCTGGCGCAACGCCGTAATAGGAAAACGGGTCGGGACAAGCGCCATGGTCCTGACCAATGAAGAAACACACCCACATATAAGCCTGCGGTAACTGGATCAATAAAAAACATTCGACTCTGGAGACAAAAATGATGAGCAATTCATATCAACTGAAGAAATTAATTCTTGGCTTTTCCACGGTGCTTTCCTTAGGGATCGCTGCGTCCGCCTCAGCGCAAGACACCGTGAACATCGGCATCTCGGTCAGCGCAACCGGCCCGGCCGCTTCGCTGGGCGTACCCGAGCGCAATACGTTTGAGCTGCTGCCGGACACCGTGGGGGGTTTGCCCGCCAAATACATCATTCTTGATGATGCCACCGACCCCAGTCTCGCCGGCCGGAATGCCCGGAAACTCATCAGCAACGACCAAGTAGACGTGATCATCGGTTCAAGCACCACGCCTACGTCCCTGGCTATTGCACAGGTTGCCGAAGAGCTGAAAGTGCCTCAGTTAGGGCTTGCTCCGTTCGATACCGCCGCAAACAAATGGGTTTTCTCTGTGCCGCAAAGCTATGGCGTGATGTACCGGGCCATCTTCGAAGAGATGAAGAAGCGCGACATCAAGAAAATTGCCTATATCGGGTTTAGCGATGCACAAGGCGAAGCCGGCCACCGAGAAGTCAGTGCGCTTGCGACAGAGTTCAATATTCCACTCGTGGCGAACGAACGATACGGCCGGCAAGATCAGTCGGTAACTTCGCAGGCAGTGCGCATCAACCAACAAAAGCCTGATGCCGTCCTTTTCGGTGCCAGCGGCACCGGTGCTGCCTTGCCCATGCATGCTTTGCGCAAGCTTGGGTATGAAGGCCTATTCTTTCAGAACCATGGTGTAGCCAACAACGACTTCCTTCGCGTTGCGGGGCAGGCCGGCGAAGGGATGATCTGTCCTACCGGGCTCGTTTTGGTGGCAGACCAGCTTGACGATCAGAATCCATCCAAAAAAGTGGCGCTTGAATACGTCAAGCTGTACGAAGGTAAATACGGAGCCGGAACGCTTAATCCATTTGGCGCATACGCCTACGACGCTTATTTGCTGCTGGACCACGTAATATCCAAAGCAGGCACGAACGCCAAGCCGGGAACACCAGAGTTCCGCGATTCGATAAGAGCCGGGCTAGAGCAAGTTAAAGATCTTCCGCTGACTCATGGATCGAGCACCATGAGCGCTTCCAACCACGCAAGTCTCGGAAGCGATGCCGTTGTTTTGATTGAAATCGATCAAGGCAAATGGAAACTTCTCAAATAGAAGGAGCTAGAGATGCAAGTTATCAATTCAATGCCCCGGCTGGCCGAACGCAACATCAAGAAAACGGTGCGTGATGACGGCACCATCGTTCTGACCAACGACCAGCCCTTGGGCGAAGTGGCCACTCGTATTGGCGACTGGCTCGAACACTGGGCACGGCACACGCCCGACGCAGTGTTTCTTTCAGAGAAAGACCGCAACGGCAATTGGACGAGCCTGACATACAAGCAGACTCGCGAAAAGGTCGGGCAACTGGCCCAAGGTCTGTTGGACCTGGGCATCGGCGTGCACCAACCGGTGGTGGCGCTTTCGCCGGCCAATATTGAGCAAGGCATCTTGATGCTGGCCACCCTGCATATTGGGCGGCCGTTTACGACAGTGTCGACTGCCTACTCTTGGCCAACGAAAGACTACACCAAGATATCGGGCATCTTGAATAAACTGCGTCCCGCTGTCATTTATGCGTCCGACGGCAATATGTTTGCCGGCGCCATCTCTTCTGCGGGCCTGGCATGCCCGGTTCTGCTCGGCGAGAACTCCGACGCAGTGCCAGGCAGCCTCACTATGACTGACGTGGCTAACGTGCGGGAAACCGATGCGGTGGGGTCTGCTTTTGCCGCGATCACATCACAGACCGCGGCGAAACACCTGCTCACGTCGGGCTCAACGGGTTTGCCGAAAATCGTCATCAACACCCACGGAATGCTCTGTGCCAACCAGAAGCAGATTCAGCTGGCATGGCCATTCTTACTTGACGAGAAGCCCAAGCTACTGTCGTGGCTGCCATGGAGCCACACGTTCGGCACCAACTTCAATTTCAATATGATGCTCGCCAACGGCGGCACCTACTATTTTGATGAAGGCAGGCCCACGCCTGAACTGATTAAAAAAACCATCCAGAATATGAGCGAGGTTCAGCCGACCCTGTTTTTCGATGTACCCCGGGCCTATGACTTTGCGCTCGATATTCTGGAAAAAGACCTTCCAACGGCTCAGAAGGCATTCGAAAATGTGCAGGTGGGGTTCTATGCAGGGGCTGCCCTGCCTACCAGCACCTGGAACCGATTCAACCGCCTTATCGAAGAGACACAAGGGCGCCGCATTGTGCTGTCGTCCTCGATAGGCTCGACGGAAACCGGGCCTGTTGGAACCTTCATTCATTGGTTCAACGACAGCCCCCGATGCGTCGGCCTGCCCGTGGCCGGAACGACTATAAAGCTGATACCCAATAACAATAAATACGAGCTTCGCATCAAGGGGCCACAAGTGTTTCCCGGCTATGTCGATGCACCAGACCTTACCGCCGATGCGTTCGACGAAGAACACTTCTACAAGATTGGGGATGCCTGCAAGCTGGTAGACCCCGAGCAGCCGGACAAAGGCATCGCCTTCGATGGCCGCATAGCCGAAGATTTCAAGTTAACAACCGGCACTTGGGTTTCGGTGGGCACATTGCGTTTACAGGCGCTGACGGCGCTAAGCCCTTACGCGCGCGATGTGATCGTTACCGGTCACGAACAGAGCGAAATCGGCTTACTGATCTTTCCGGCCGAGGCCGCACAGCAAGTCTCGGCATCAGAGCTGCGCGCTTTCATTACCGAGAGCTTGCAGCAGATGCGCGACGTCAACGGCGCAAGCTCTTCGAAAAGCCCCATGCGCGCCTTGGTTCTGGATAGTCAGCCTTCGCTTGAGCGAGGCGAAATCACAGACAAAGGCTATATCAATCAACGGATAGCGCTGGGCATCCATGAACACGAAGTGCGGCAGTTGTACGAGGCCACACACTCAGACGCCAACATCGTCGTACTCCAGACTGAGCTTAGCACCGGAGCCCAAGCCTCGTGACAAACATCGCAATTCCTT
>NZ_JBIQLE010000059.1:0-7708 GCF_044464525.1 Pusillimonas sp. | reverse complement strand
CATGCGGGCATCCATGCGTTCGAAGTCGACCACAAACTGATCGAAGTTGTTCTTGACCCCGGACACCACCTGTTCGGAACTGCTCATGTCAGCATGGATCTCATCGGTGCGGTCGCGTGTATCCGACACCAGATCGAGAATCTCGCCTGCCTGCTGCACAATGTCGCCTGTAGCTGCGTTCACACGCTCGGCGAGCTTGCCGACCTCGGTGGCCACCACGGCAAAACCCTTCCCGGCCTCGCCCGCCCGGGCCGCCTCAACCCCGGCATTCAGAGCCAGCAAATGCGTCTGCAGCGCGATGTCCTTGATGAGACGGCTGGTATCGTCGACGGACTGCGCCCGCTTGTTGAGCTGAGCCACCACGCCGGAAAAAACCTCTACCTGGCCGGCAACCCGCGTGACCCGCTCGTGAAGCTCGTTGAGCTGTGACAACGCCTGGTTGGCCGCGGCAAGCTGGGTATTGCAGGCTTGGGCCACCTCGGCGACGCCTTGGGCCGTATCACGGGAAAGGGTTTCGATCTGGTTGCCGCTGACGGCCAACGCTTGCGCCTCGGCGCTTTGCTCGGACACCAATTGGCGGCAGGCTTGCGCTTGTCCATGAAGCCGGGCGGTGTTGAGCGCAATGTCGATGGTGGCCTCTCGCATGGAAACCAGGCCCCGCCGCACGGCGTCCAGCAGTCGGGCCAAGGGCCAAGCCACGGGACTTAGTGTCCACGCCCGATCCGCAAATGTGGCCCTGCCGCGAGCAATGCCACTTACCAGGCGATAGACGCCAAAAGTACGACTTTTGCTTTTGTGCTTCATGAAGCCCTCCCGGATTTTTGTTGATCTGTTTCGGTTATGCGAACCTTCTTTAGAAACCCAGACTGGCCAGCAGGTCGTCGACTTGGTCCTGGTTGGCCACCACGTCGGCCTTGCCCGTGGGGTTGGTTTGAGGCCCATTGAGCAAGGAAGTGGTCTCGTCGCGCTTTTCTTTAGGGGCGTTGTCGATCAACACCTGCACGAGTTCCTGTTCAATGGTGCCGATTACCCCCAGCATGCGGGTAATAACCTGGCCGGTAAGATCTTGGAAGTCTTGTGCCATGATGATCTCCATCAAGAGATCGAGCGACGTCTGCGTATCGGCCGGAATTTCACGCAGCAAGCCCCGGGTGTCGTCCACCAGTTCGCGCGCCTGGGCAAGTTCGACGGGATGATCGAACCACGCCTGCCAGCGGTCATCCAGATCACGAGCGCGTCGCTGCATTGTTTCTTGCAGAGGCTGTACCGCCTCTGCCGCATTCAGGACACGATTGGCCGCCTGCTCGGTCATGCGCGCCACGTAACCAAGACGGTCGCGAGCATCAGGAATGGCCTCGGCAGCCTCTTTGATGGCTTGATCCAACCCCAGTTCGCGCATGCTGTCACGCAGCATACGGGTAAGTTGCGCGATTTTGCCGATCAAATCTTCGGCTTCGATGCCATTACTGGGTGCGCGCCCTTCTGCCGGCATTGTCATAATCTATTCCCCACTGGTTAAGCATTCAATTTCTCGAAAATCTTGTTCAATTTTTCTTCGAGCACGGCGGCCGTGAAAGGCTTGACTACGTAGCCGCTTGCACCCGCCTGTGCGGCGGCAATGATGTTTTCTTTTTTGGCCTCGGCAGTAACCATCAAGACGGGCATCTTGGACAGCGCCGGGTCGGCCCGTATCGTCTTGAGCATGGCCAGGCCATCCATGTTGGGCATGTTCCAGTCTGAGACGACCAGGTCGAAATTGTTGTTGCGCAATTTTTCAAGCCCCATGACGCCGTCTTCGGCCTCGTCGACGTTCTCGAAGCCCAAATCCTTGAGCAGATTCTTGATAATGCGCCGCATGGTCGGAAAATCGTCGACCACGAGGATTTTTATGGTTTTCTGTACCACTTTGATTCTCCAGTTAAACAGTTTTCATCGGGCCGCCGAGACCTACACTCGATGGCCATATGAGCCGGCGCTTCGCAGCAGCCGCTCGCTGATCTCTGATAAAGGCACAGCCTGCTCGGCCGCGCCGATTAGCAAGGCTTCGCGCGGCATGCCGAACACCACGCAACTTGCCTCGTCTTGTGCGAAAGTTTGGGCGCCGGCCTCTTTCATGGCCAGCAAGCCCTGAGCGCCATCTTTGCCCATGCCGGTCAGTATTACGCCGACGGCGTTTTTACCGGCGACCTGAGCCACTGAATGAAACAACACATCAACCGATGGGCGGTGGCGGTTGACCGGTTCGCTGGGGTCCAGCCTGACGACATAATTGGCTCCGGAGCGGGCCAGCTTCATGTGCGCCACGCCGCCCGGCGCCAGATAGACGTGACCAGGCAGCACGCGCTGCCCGTCTTCCGCCTCGTGGACCTGGACGTCGCACAAGCCATCAAGCCGTTGCACGAATGAGCGCGTGAAGCCTGCCGGCATATGCTGGGTTATGAGTATGGCCGGCGAATTGGCGGGCATGGGCTCGAGCACCTGGCGTATGGCCTCGGTGCCGCCTGTGGAGGCCCCAATGACGATTAGTTTTTCGGTGGTCGAAAACAGGGGCTTCAGCCGGCGCGGCGCAACTGCGGAAGCGGCGACGTCAGCCCTGGGACGAGGCCTGGACAAAGCCGCCGCACGTATCTTGTCGGCAATAAGATCGCTGTATTCCATTAGCCCGTCACGCAGCCCCAGGCGCGGCTTGGTGACGAAGTCGACCGCCCCAAGCTCGAGCGCGCGCATGGTGACTTCGGAATTACGCTCGGTAAGGGAAGACACCATGACCACCGGCATCGGCCGCAAGCGCATCAGCCGCTCGAGAAAATCGAGTCCGTCCATGCGAGGCATTTCTACGTCAAGTGTCAGAACATCGGGATTGTGCTGCTTTATGAGGTCGCGCGCGACCAAAGGATCGGGCGCGACCGCGACCACCTCCATGTCGTGATGACTGTCGATGATTTCAGTCATCAGGCTGCGCACCAGTGCGGAGTCATCCACACACAACACGCGTATTTTCTTCATGCTCACCGTCTCCAAACTAAATGCATCAGACCAGCTCTCCGTGAACCGTACCTAAAGCCGGCTAAGCCAGCGTATAGACCGTCTGACCGCGTAGGCGAAAGGACTTGGTAAGGTAGGTGAAGTTCTCGGAATGGCCTGCAAACAACAGGCCGCCCGGCTTGAGCATGGGTGCGAAACGCTCCAAAATGCGCGTCTGGGTTGGCTTATCAAAATAAATCATGGTGTTGCGGCAAAATATGGCATCGAACTTTTCTCCGGTGGGCCATGTTGGCGCAACCAGATTAAAAGTTTCGAATTGCACAATCTCCTGCAGGATGGGCTTTACACGGACCAAGCCGGATTTGGCGGCCTTGCCACGATAAAAATACTTCTTCAACAGTGGCTCGGGCACCGGTTTGACCCGTTCGAACGTGTAGATGCCCTTGCGCGCTTTTTCAATGGCCTGGGTGTCGATATCGGTCGCCCACACGCGCGGCGCGGCCTGCCCCCCCGGGGTGTTTTCGAGCAGGGTCACACCAATGGTGTAGGCTTCTTCGCCTGTGGATGCAGCACAGCACCAGACCGACACCGGGGCTTTGCGGTCGCGAATGAAGTCGGCCAATATGCCGAAATGATGCTGCTCGCGAAAGAACGCAGTGTGATTGATGGTGAAGGCATTAACAAAAGCGTCCCACTCGATCGACTGGGAATCTTGCTGCAAGTGCCGCAGGTATCCGGATGCGTCACGCAACCCTTTTTTTCGGGCGCGCATCCCAAGCATTCGAGCGGCCAGTTCGCGCTTATGGTCTCCCAGGACGATGCCCGACCGGGCGTGCAGCAGCTTGCCCGCCAAGGCGAATTCTTCGTCGGACAACGAAAATTGCTCAGGCGCGAGGTATTGATACCTGGGAAGACCGCTCATGGATTCCTTAGCCTTGCGGCGCTAATAGGGGATGCTCGGAGAACCCGGACTCATCTTGCTGGGAATGTGAGAGCTGGAAAGACTCGGATTCTTCGGGCGGCGCGTCAATAATCTCTGCGCCGCTCACTTTGAACACCGATACCGCCTCGGACAAATGGCCGGCCTGTTCTTGCAGTGAACCCGCCGCGGCGGCCGCCTCTTCGACCAAAGAGGCATTTTGCTGAACTACAGCGTCCATCTGGGCAACTGCCTGATTGACCTGCTCAATGCCATCGAGCTGCTCGTTGGACGCCGAAGCGATTTCAGCCATGATGGTGGTGACACCCTCGATGGAGGCAACGACATCACGCATGACGGTACCCGCCTGCGCGGCCTGCCGGCTGCCGGACTGGATGGTTTCGACGGAGTCTTCGATGAGGGTCTTGATCTCTTTGGCCGCTTGGGCGCTACGCTGAGCCAGCGAGCGCACCTCGCCCGCCACCACCGCAAAGCCCCTGCCTTGCTCTCCGGCCCGCGCCGCCTCAACCGAGGCGTTGAGCGCAAGGATATTGGTCTGGAACGCGATGCCGTCAATGACGCCGACGATCTCGGTGATTTTGCTTGAACTGGTGGTGATGTCGTCCATCGTGCTTACCACTTGAGAAACGGCGGTTCCTCCGCGCTGTGCGACCTGGGTTGCTTCTTTGGCCAGGCGGTCGGCTTGCAATGCGTTGTCGGTATTTTGCTTGACGGTGCCGGCGAGCTCTTCCATGCTGGCGGCCGTTTGCTGCAGCGATGCGGCCTGCTGCTCGGTGCGGCTGCTAAGGTCGGTATTGCCCACGAAGATTTCGCGCGACCCCAGGTTTATTTCTTCGACCCCATGACGCACGGTCGTTACCGTGCGGGTGAGGCTTTCTTGCATGCGGCGCAAGGCCTCGAACAGCACGCCGATCTCGTTGCGGGAGCGCACCTCGATGCGCTGGGTAAGGTCTCCGGCGGAAATACGGTCAAAGTGCGAACTTGCCAGGCGCAAGGGCCGCAGTACAACCCGCCCCAGGAACACGTAAGCCAGCAAAGAGATGATCAGCGACGCGATGATACCGGCGGCCACCAGTTGCATCACCAATAGATATTGCTCGCTTTCTTCAGCTTGGATGCGGTCAACCTCGGCCTGCAAATATTTGTTGAAGTCGGCCACGGCGTCGTAGAGGTCGCCCTGCATGTATTCGCCGGTTCCGTCCTTGAACGCGTTGTATCCATCGACGTCGCCGCTTTCGAGAAAGTCGAACAAAGGCTCGACTCCACCGTTCATGAGGGACGCGTATGCGTTGCTTAGGCTCATGTATACCCGGTGTTCGCGCCCCTCGGACAAAGCCAGGAAACGATCAAAAGCTGCGCGCGATGCAGCGAAATCTTTGCGGGCTCCGTCGATGAGCTGGTGGGCGGGTTCTCCGGTTGCGACTATTGGAGAAGCATAGCCGCCCGACTTGAGCTCTTCGATCGCCTCGGCCTGTTGGGCGGCCTTATCGGCCAACACCGCTTCGATAGCCAACCCCATGGTCACCTGCACCGTCTTGAAACGGTCGATGGACTCGTTGAGCGCTGCGCGGATATTCTGACTTCGCACCACATGCTCAAACGTCTGGCTATTTGCATACAGCGAATACAAACCCAGCCCGGCGCCCACAAACAAGGAAACCACGAAGAAAATCAGCACCAGCACCAGACTGGTCCGGACCTTTAAGTTATTGAACATGCTAAGACCAAACATGAGGACCCCTCTTTGTGTGCCGCATACCGTAATTCCATCGCCGGCGCCGCTTTCGTTTTATGCAGCGGTGGTACGGATGCTATTTAGACCATGGCAGCCTGTTCAACCAACGCCATCTCGGAGCTGGTCATGAGTTTCTCGATGTCGACCAAAATAAGCATGCGCTCGCCGACGGTGCCGATGCCGGTAAGATATTCGGTCGAAAATGCTGTGCCGAACTGAGGCGCTGCGCTTATTTGCGACGTCTGAAGCATCAGCACGTCGGACACGCCGTCGACCACCACCCCCACCACCCGCGATTCAAGATTGAGGATGACGACCACGGTCTGGTGGTTGTACTCAACGTTTTCAAGGTTGAACTTGATGCGCATGTCGACAATAGGCACGATTACGCCGCGCAAATTGGTGACGCCCTTGATGAAGGACGGCACATTGGCGATGCGCGTGACGCTCTGGCTGTCGTAGCCGCGAATTTCCTGTACTTTCAGAATATCGATGCCGTATTCCTGATTGGCCAGGGTGAACACCAGGAACTCTTTGCCCGTGTCATCCGCCTGCTCGGGGCTTCCATCCACTTTATTAAGCATGTTGTTTATCTCCGATAAAACTGGTGGCCGGCAGGGCCGGTTTATTGCGGGTCATGCGCAGCAGCGCGAACACGTCGACGATGAGGGCCACACTGCCATCGCCCAGGATGGTGGCAGCTGAAATGCCGGGTATCTTGCGGTAGTTGGCCTCAAGGTTTTTAACCACCACCTGCTGTTGACCAACCAAATGATCGACCAACAGGGCGAAGCGCGACTCTTCGGCCTGAAGTATGACGGCGATCGAGCGAGTGACCTCTGTTTGCGCGCCTTTCACATCAAACACCTGGTGCAGCGCAATCAGTGGCAGATACTCGCCGCGCACGTGCAGTACGTTGTCGCCCTCGGAAATACTGTGCAGCTGCTCGTCGGTGGGCTGTATGGATTCGGACACATTGCTAAGCGGCAAAATGAAAATCTCTTCGCCCGCCTGGACAGTCATGCCGTCAAGGATGGCCAGCGTCAGTGGCAAAACGATGCGGGTGGTGGTGCCCTGGCCCGCTCGCGAGCTTAGCTGGATATGACCGCCCATGCCCTGAATGTTCCGGCGTACGACGTCCATGCCAACGCCCCGTCCCGAGATTTCAGTGACCTTGTCGGCGGTAGAGAAGCCGGGAGCAAAAATAAGCTGCCATAACTCGTCGTCGGGGGTGTTTTCGTTAACCGGAAAGCCCTGCTGGATCGCTTTGGCCAGAATGCGGTCGCGGTTGAGTCCGGCGCCGTCATCGGTAACTTCGATAATGATCTGGCCGCCGCTATGTTGAGCGGAAAGCGTCAAGTGCCCTTCTGGGTCTTTGCCTGCTTCAATTCGCTTGTCGGGCGTCTCGATGCCGTGATCCAGACTGTTGCGGACCAGATGGGTCAGCGGATCGATGATTCGTTCGATCAGGCTCTTGTCCAGTTCTGTTGCCTGGCCGCGCGTGGTGAGCCTTATCTGTTTGCCCAGCCGCGATGCGCTTTCACGCACTACGCGCGGGAAACGGCTAAAGACGTAATCCATTGGCATCATGCGGATCGACATGACCGATTCTTGAAGATCGCGGGCGTTGCGCTCGAGCTGTTCAATACCATTGAGCAGACGATCATGCTCGACGGGGTCAAGGGTCGACGCCGTCTGCACCAGCATGGCCTGCGTGATGACAAGCTCGCCAACCAGATTAATGATCTGGTCGACTTTTTCGACGCCGACCCTAAGTGTGCCGCTTTCTTTGACGGGCTTGCGTGCGCCCTCAGCCTTGGCGGGACGTGCGGACGACTCTTGTGAGGCGGGTGCGGCCGGGGACGGGTTTGCGGCCCCACTAGTGTCATTGCCGGTGTCGGTGTCATTTTCCGTCGCGACAGAAGAGGCGGGATCAGCGTCTGGAGCGACCGTGGCGGTATCCGGCGCTGATGCTTCGGGGGTAATGCGGATCTGATCTTGATTGACGATGAAGCAACACACTGCCTCGATATCGTCTGCACTGCAGG
>NZ_JBIQLE010000058.1:0-8324 GCF_044464525.1 Pusillimonas sp. | reverse complement strand
GTCATGTCCAGCACCATGCCCAGGCGGGACGGCAGGCTCTTCAGGAACCAGATGTGCGCAACCGGGCTAGCCAGCTCGATGTGGCCCATGCGTTCGCGACGCACCTTGGCCACCGTGACTTCAACGCCGCACTTCTCGCAGATGACGCCACGATGCTTCAGGCGCTTGTACTTGCCGCAAAGACATTCGTAGTCCTTGATGGGACCGAAGATCTTGGCGCAGAACAGGCCGTCGCGCTCGGGCTTGAACGTGCGGTAGTTGATGGTTTCCGGCTTGCGGACTTCGCCGTAAGACCAGGAACGCACTTTCTCGGGCGATGCAATGCCAATCTTGATCGCGTCGAATTGCTCGTCTTGCGAGACTTGCTTGAATAAATCGAGTAGTGCTTTCATTATTTACGCTCCAGATCCATGTCGAGCGACAAGGATCGAATTTCTTTTACAAGAACGTTGAAAGACTCGGGCATGCCAGCGTCGATGACGTGGTCGCCCTTGACGATGTTTTCGTAGACCTTGGTACGGCCGGTAATGTCGTCGGACTTGACGGTAAGCATTTCCTGCAAGGTGTACGAAGCGCCATAAGCCTCAAGAGCCCACACTTCCATCTCGCCGAAGCGCTGACCACCGAACTGGGCCTTGCCGCCCAGCGGCTGTTGCGTAACCAGCGAGTACGGACCCGTGGAACGGGCGTGCATCTTGTCATCGACCAGGTGATGCAGTTTCAGATAGTGCATATACCCAATGGTGACAGGCCGTTCGAACTGCTCGCCTGTGCGGCCGTCGAACAGCCACGCTTGCGTGCGGCTGGGCGTAAGGCGCAATTTATCGGCGATCTCGTCAGGATAGGCCAGTTCGAGCATCTTGCCGATCTCTTCCTCGGTGGCGCCGTCAAATACCGGTGTGGCCAAAGGCACGCCATTCTGAAGGTTGCGGGCAAGCTCGACGACTTCGTCATCGGACAGGTCTTCGATGTGCGCCGGCGTACCGTTGCTGTTGTAGACCTTTTCCACGTAGCTGCGTAGCGCCTTGACCTGCACGCCTTTTTCTTCGTCGAACATTTCCCCGACACGCTGGCCCAGGCCCTTGGCGGCCCATCCGAGGTGGACTTCCAGCACCTGGCCGACGTTCATCCGCGAGGGCACGCCCAGCGGGTTCAGAACGATGTCGGCCGGCGTGCCATCGGCCATGTGCGGCATGTCTTCGACCGGCGTGATGCGGGACACCACACCCTTGTTACCGTGACGACCGGCCATCTTGTCGCCCGGCTGCAGGCGGCGCTTGACGGCCAGATAGACCTTGATCATCTTCAGCACGCCCGGTGGCAACTCGTCGCCCTGGGTGAGCTTCTTGCGCTTCTCTTCGAACGCCAGATCAAACTGGTGACGTTTCTGTTCGAGCGACTCTTTGGCCTGCTCGAGCGCGATGGCGTTGTCTTCGTCGGCCAGACGAATGTCGAACCACTGCCAGCGATCGAGGTCGGCGAGGTAGTCGGCGGTGATCGCCGAACCCTTGGCCAACTTGCGGGGACCGCCATTAACCGTTTTGCCGACCAGGTTCTTCTCGATACGATCGAACGTGTCGTTCTCGACAATGCGCAGCTGATCGTTCAGGTCTTGGCGGTAACGACGCAGCTCGTCGTCGATGATGGACTGGGCGCGCTTATCGCGCTCGATGCCTTCACGCGTGAAGACCTGTACGTCGATCACCGTGCCCACCATGCCCGAAGGCACGCGCAGCGAAGTGTCTTTCACGTCGGAGGCCTTCTCGCCAAAGATGGCGCGCAGCAGCTTTTCTTCCGGGGTCAGCTGGGTTTCGCCCTTGGGCGTTACCTTGCCCACCAGCACGTCGTCGGCGCGCACTTCGGCGCCGATATAGACAATGCCGGAATCATCCAGGCGATTCAACTGGGTTTCGGCCAGGTTGCTGATGTCGCGTGTGATTTCCTCGGCGCCCAGCTTGGTGTCGCGGGCGACTACCGTGAGCTCTTCGATGTGGATCGACGTGTAGCGGTCGTCGGCGACAATCTTCTCGGAAATCAGGATCGAATCCTCGAAGTTGTAGCCGTTCCAGGGCATGAACGCGATCAGCATGTTCTGGCCCAGCGCCAATTCACCCAAGTCGGTGGATGCGCCATCGGCCAGTACATCGCCGCGGGCGACCTGGTCGCCGCGCTTGACGATGGGACGCTGGTTGATATTGGTGTTCTGGTTCGAACGGGTGTACTTGATCAGGTTGTAGATATCGACACCGACTTCGCCGGCAACGTCTTCGTCGTCGTTGACGCGAATCACCACACGCTCGGCGTCGACGTGATCCACCACGCCGCCACGGATCGCCTGAACCGTCGTGCCCGAGTCGACTGCCACCGTGCGTTCGACACCCGTGCCTACCAGCGGCTTTTCGGGACGCAGGCAGGGAACCGCCTGACGCTGCATGTTGGCGCCCATCAATGCGCGGTTGGCGTCATCGTGTTCCAGGAAGGGGATCAACGAGGCAGCCACCGACACGATCTGCGAGGGTGCGACGTCCATGTAGTGAACGTTGGATGGCGCCGTCAGCATGGTTTCACCCGCTTCGCGGCAAGCCACCAGGTCGTCGACGAAGCGGCCCTCTTCGTCAAGCGAGGCGTTCGCCTGTGCAATGACGTAGTTGCTTTCCTCGATGGCCGACAGGTAGTCGATCTGATCGCTGACCTTGCCGTCGACGATCTTGCGATAGGGGGTTTCCAGGAAACCGTACTCGTTCAAGCGAGCGTAGAGCGCCATGGAGTTGATCAGGCCGATATTCGGACCTTCTGGCGTTTCAATCGGGCACACACGGCCGTAATGGGTTGGGTGCACGTCGCGCACTTCGAAGCCTGCACGTTCGCGAGTAAGACCACCCGGCCCAAGTGCCGAGACGCGACGCTTGTGCGTGATCTCGGACAACGGGTTGGTTTGGTCCATGAACTGCGACAGCTGGCTGGAACCGAAGAACTCTTTGATCGCCGCAGAAATGGGCTTGGAGTTGATCAGGTCGTGCGGCATCAGGTTTTCGGTTTCGGCTTGGCCCAGACGCTCTTTTACGGCGCGCTCGACCCGCACCAGCCCGGCACGGAACTGGTTCTCGGCCAACTCGCCCACGCAACGCACGCGGCGATTGCCCAAGTGATCGATATCATCGATCTGGCCACGGCCATTACGCAGCTCGACCAGAACCTTGATGGTCTCGACGATGTCTTCGTTGGTAAGCGTCATGGGACCGGTGATGTCCTCGCCACGGCCAAGACGGCTGTTGACCTTCATGCGCCCAACGCGGGAAAGATCGTAGGCGTCTTCGCTGTAGAACAGGCGCTGGAATAGCGCTTCAACCGCATCTTCGGTGGGCGGCTCGCCGGGACGCATCATGCGATAGATGGCAACGCGCGCGGCCATCTGGTCGGCGGTTTCATCGGTGCGCAGGGTTTGCGAGATGTACGGACCGCGATCCAGATCGTTGGTGTACAAGGTTTGCAGATCATGGATGCCGGCGTCGCGCAGGTCGGCAAGCATCGTCTCGGTGATCTCGTCGTTGGCGTTGGCAATGACTTCACCGGTTTCAGGATTGACGATGTTCTTGGCCAGTACGCGGCCCAGCAGGAAGTCTTCCGGAACGGAAACGTAGTCTACCTTGGCAGCCTGAAGGTCGCGCAGATGCTTGGCATTGATCCGCTTGTCCTTTTCGACGATGACGTTGCCGTCGCGATCGGAAATGTCGAATCGCGCGACCTCGCCTTTCCAGCGCTCGGCAACGAATTCCAGCATGGCGCCTTCTTGCTTGAGATCGAACTGGTCGAAATCGAAGAAGTGAGCCAGGATAGCCTCGGACGTCATGCCGATGGCTTTCAGCAGAATGGTCACGGGCATCTTGCGGCGACGGTCCACCCGGAAGAACAGAATGTCTTTGGGGTCGAACTCGAAGTCCAGCCACGAACCACGGTAGGGAATCACGCGCGCCGAGAACAGCAACTTGCCGGAGCTATGGGTTTTGCCGCGATCGTGCTCGAAAAACACGCCGGGCGACCGGTGCAGCTGCGAAACAATAACGCGCTCGGTGCCATTGATGACGAAGGAACCCGTGTCTGTCATGAGCGGGATCTCGCCCATGTAGACTTCTTGTTCCTTGACTTCCTTGACGGTGGGCTTGCTGACTTCGCGATCCATCAGCACCAGGCGCACCTTGGCGCGCAAGGGCGAAGCATAGGTAAGGCCGCGCAGCTGGCATTCCTTGACGTCGAACACAGGCTCGCCGAGCACGTAGCTTACGAACTCGAGGCGAGCCATCTGATTGTGGCTTACGATGGGAAATATGGACGAAAATGCGGCTTGAAGGCCTTCGTCTTTGCGTTTGGAAGGTGTTGTATCCGCCTGCAAAAATGTTAAAAATGATTGCAGTTGAGTCGCCAAAAGGTAGGGAACGTCTTGGACGTCTTCACGCTTGGCGAAGCTCTTACGTATGCGCTTTTTTTCGGTATACGAATAAGGCATGAGCACTCCGACTCGAGGGGTTACATGGGCCGTCAACCACGGCCCCGGTTTACGACTCCAGAAAACCCGACTTGAAAACAGGCGCTAAGTCAGGGTTTTCTGGAAACGCAAAAGCCCGGGACGGCCTGAACCATCCCGGGCAGACTGCTAATCGCTTACTTAAGCTCGACTTTGGCGCCGGCTTCTTCAAGCTTTTTCTGGGCAGCTTCGGCGTCAGCCTTGGCCATGCCTTCCTTGACTGTCTTGGGCGCGCCGTCGACCAGGTCTTTGGCTTCTTTCAGGCCCAGACCAGTAACTTCACGCACGACCTTGATGACGCTGACTTTGTTAGCGCCGATTTCGGTCAGGACGACGTCAAATTCGGTTTTTTCTTCTGCAGCAGCAGCGCCACCGCCGGCTGCGGGTGCAGCGACAGCGACAGCAGCGGCAGCAGCCGACACGCCGAATTTTTCTTCCATATCAGTGATGAGCTCGGACAGCTCGAGCACGGTCAGGCTAGCGACCGCATCAAGGATTTCAGCTTTGCTTAATGCCATTTTTAGAACTCCAAATATAAATAAATGCCAGGGTTGGGTATCGCTCTGTCTTTCGACGAAGTCCGAAGCGGCTTACGCGGCTTCTTTCTGATCGCGCACGGCTGCGAGGCCGCGTACGAACTTGGTGGGAACTTCGTTGAGCGTACGCACAAACTGCGTAACAGGTGCTTGCATGGTACCCATGAGTTTCGCCAGCAATTCCTCACGAGACGGCATGGTGGCCAGGGCCTTCACACCATCCTGGTTCAAGACGTTATCGGGCAATGCCCCGCCTACGATAGCCAGTTTGTCGTTGGTCTTTGCGAAACCGGCGAGTACTTTTGCCGCCGAGACTGGATCTTGGCTGACCGCGTACATCAGCGGACCAACCATTTGCGCGGTAAGACCCTCGAAAGGGGTACCGGCAACAGCTCGACGAACCAGCGTGTTCTTCAGAACACGCAGATACACACCCGACTCACGCGCTTGTTTGCGCAATACGGTGACGGCAGCGACGTCCAGACCACGGTACTCGGCGATAATAACTGACTGGGCCGTTGCAATTTGAGCAGCGACTTCTTCAATTACTACCGCTTTCTCTTGACGATTGAGACTCACGGTTTGAACACTCCATCTAACGACACAAAAGAGGGTCTTCTGTGTCTACCGAATGCGGCGCTCCTGGTCGAGTTCTTACAGATAAGAATTCTTCCATGGGCGCCGTCTGCGCTGGATCCGGGCGATGCTGCTGCCTGGGATTAAGCCTTGCGTCTGATGTGAACATCGGACGGTCGGCTCCAGCGGTCTTTGACAGCAGTATCCGGAAATTCCCGGATACGGCCCAAAGTTTGTTTGCCTGGCCTGGCGAATGCTCAGACCGACAGCGAAGCGATTTCCACGCGCGCGCCGCCGCCCATAGTGGACGAAACAGCCAGCTTGCGCAGATACACACCCTTGGACGCTGTGGGGCGTGCTTTGTTCAGTGCGTCGACCAAAGCGTTGAGGTTGGCCTGCAACTGATCGACGTTAAAGGAAGCGCGACCAATAGTCGCGTGGATGATGCCGGCCTTGTCGGTGCGATACTGCACCTGGCCCGCCTTGGCGTTCTTGACGGCGGTGACGACGTCTGGTGTAACCGTACCGACCTTGGGATTCGGCATCAGGCCGCGAGGACCCAACACCTGACCCAGGGCGCCGACCACACGCATGGTGTCGGGCGAAGCGATCACAATGTCGAAATCCAGGTTGCCGGCTTTGATGCTTTCTGCCAGGTCGTCCAGGCCGACGATGTCGGCGCCGGCTTCTTTGGCGGCGTCGGCTTTTTCGCCCTGGGCGAACACAGCCACACGAACCGATTTTCCGGTGCCCGAAGGCAGAACGACCGAACCACGCACCAGCTGGTCGGATTTCTTGGGATCGATACCCAGTTGAACGGCGATGTCGATGGACTCATCGAACTTGGCCGTGGCTGTTTCCTTGACCAGAGCCAGCGCTTCCTGGACGGGATAGAGCTTGGTGCGATCAATTTTCTCGCGCAGAGCGGCGATGCGTTTACCTACCTTGGCCATGATTAAACCCCTTCGACCGTGATGCCCATGCTGCGGGCGCTGCCTGCAATCGTACGCACTGCGGCGTCAAGATCGGCGGCGGTAAGATCGGGCTCTTTGGTTTTGGCGATTTCTTCAGCCTGGGCGCGGGTAAGCGTACCCACTTTATCCAGGTTGGGACGCGCCGAACCTTTTTGAACGCCGGATGCTTTCTTGATCAGGATAGTCGCCGGAGGCGTCTTCATGATGAAGGTGAAGCTCTTGTCGGCGTAGGCGGTGATGACCACGGGAATCGGCAGACCGGGCTCGACGCCTTGGGTCTTGGCGTTGAACGCCTTGCAGAATTCCATGATGTTCAGGCCACGCTGACCCAGCGCTGGACCGATCGGTGGGGAGGGGTTGGCTTTCCCAGCTGGCACTTGCAGCTTGATGAAGCCGACGATTTTCTTCGCCATTTAATGCTCCTTGCGGGTTCAAACGCTTGTCGCAACACGTGCGGCATGCTCCCCGGGGGTTGAAATATTAGGTCTTTTCGACCTGACCAAAATCCAGCTCGACCGGTGTGGCGCGACCAAAGATCGTGACCGACACCCGCACTTTGCTTTTTTCGTAGTTAACGTCTTCGACGTTGCCGTTGAAGTCGGCGAAGGGACCCTCTTTTACGCGGACCATTTCACCCACTTCAAACAATACCTTGGGTTTGGGTTTCTCGACGCCCTCTTCCATTTGGGAGAGTATCTTCTCGACTTCACGATCGGATATCGGGGCGGGCCGATTGCCCGAGCCACCCAAAAAGCCGGTGACCCTGTTCGTGTTCTTGACCAAATGCCAGGTTTCGTCGGTAAGATCCATTTCGACCAGCACATAGCCAGGAAAAATCCGACGTTCGGTAATAGACTTCTTACCGCCCTTTACTTCAACGACTTCTTCGGAAGGCACCAAGATGCGCCCGAAGGAGGTTTCAAGCCCAGCGCGCTCGATGCGCTCGACCAGCGCCTTGTGGACGCTTTTTTCCATTCCGGAATAGACATGGACGACATACCAACGTTTGCTCATGCCTTTTTATCTCCAACCTAGCAGCAAGCCGAAAATCGCCCAGCCCAGGAACTTGTCGGCCAGCCAGAGGAACAGACCCATGACGACGACGAAAGCGAACACGATACCGGTCATTTGCACGGTTTCTTTGCGCGTAGGCCAGATAACCCGCTTGACCTCGTTGTAGGAATCGCGCCCAAAACCGACCGTGCGGCGCCCTATTTCGCTGAACCAGACAATAATTGCCGCAATGACGAGGCTGGCAATGAATATGCCGGCGCGCACCGGGCCAGGCTGGGTCTCGAGTACGGAATACGCCACGATGCCGGCGACGATCACGAGCACAGCCAAACCGAGCTTGACGCGGTCCTTGGTGCTGCTAACGGTTTCTACACTGGTATTCGACATAATCCCGCGAGAGAGCTCGCTATTGCGTCCACTGGCAAAGTGG
Organism: Pusillimonas sp.; assembly: GCF_044464525.1. Lineage (NCBI taxonomy): Bacteria > Pseudomonadati > Pseudomonadota > Betaproteobacteria > Burkholderiales > Alcaligenaceae > Pusillimonas > Pusillimonas sp. The sequence continues at coordinate 272 of NZ_JBIQLE010000058.1, read as the reverse complement.
CGATGGTGGCAGGGGCAGTAGGAATCGAACCTACAACCTTCGGTTTTGGAGACCGACGCTCTGCCAATTGAGCTATACCCCTATACCTTGAAAGCGGCTTTGCTGAAAAGCCAGGCCGCTGTACGGCTAACGCGGCACGGGACCGAGCCCATGCCGCCTGAAACATTTTACTGCTTACTTGATGATTTTAGCGACGACGCCGGCACCCACGGTACGGCCGCCTTCGCGAATCGCAAAACGCAGCCCTTCTTCCATGGCGATCGGCGCAATCA
>NZ_JBIQLE010000057.1:0-9143 GCF_044464525.1 Pusillimonas sp. | reverse complement strand
GGCAAAAGATTACTTGGCAAACAGGAGGCGTCCATATATGAGTTCTGCCGCCGCCGACGGCGCTTTAGAGCTCAAATACAAACACAGCAAAAGCACCTCGCACGTACATCACAGCCGCACAGGGAGGTTACCAGCCGCACCAAACGCCAACGCGACCCAAACGTCAGCTCCGCGAGTTCACTCAACTAACTGCCCCCAGACATCATCCGGTGATACCAAGCATGAAAATGCAACATGCCGTCTTCCATCGGCGACTGATACGGACCTGATTCCTCGACACCTCGCAACATCAGCGCCTTGCGACCCGCATCCATCCGCTCCGCGATTTCATCATCTTCGACGGCCGTTTCCATATACGCCGCGCGTTGCGCTTCCACGAAATCACGCTCGAAGCTTGCAATCTCTTCAGGATAATAAAACTCGACCATATTGATCGTTTCCTGCGGACCGACCGGATGCAGCGTCGACAGCACCAATACATGCGGGTAAAGCTCTATCATGTGAGTCGGAAAATACGTTACCCAAACCGCCCCAAAATCGGGCGCTTGGCCGCCGCGATAATCAAGCAGCCTGTCGTGCCACCGGCGATAGGCTTCACTGCCCGGCTGTGCCAATGCATTGTGTATTCCCACTTGCTGCAGGCTATACCAGTCGGAAAACTCCCATACAAGATCGTCGCAGGTTACGAAGCGCCCCAGGCCCGGATGGAACGGCCCCACGTGATAGTCTTCGAGATAAACTTCGATGAACGTCTTCCAGTTGTAGTGGCAATGGTGGATTTCAACATGATCCAGCACATAGTCTGAAAAATCGAAGTCGGGGCGCTTGAAAAGTGCTGCCATGTCGTGGGCCGGGTTGCGTGGGCCTTCGAAAAGCAAGCCGTGGCAGTTTTTGAGCGGGAAACGTTGAAGATCAAGCGCCGGCGTCTCGGGAAACTGTGGAGCGCCCATTAGCTTGCCTTGCACACTGTATGTCCAACGGTGGATCGGGCATACGATGTTGCCGCCGGTGTCGCGCAAATTGCCGCTGCAAGGTTCGCCGTCTTTGTTGAAGCCCAGCATAACGGCTTGCCGGTGACGGCAGATGTTGGACATAAGCTCGACGCCCTGCGGGCCGCGCACCAGCACTCTGCCGCCGTTCTCGTGCGGCAGCGTACGCCAGTCGCCAGGCTGCGGGACGTATTTTTCGTGTCCGGTATAAAGAGATGATTTTTTGAAGATCAGCGCCTGTTCGGAGGCGAAGACGGCCTCATCGAAATAGCTGCTGACCGGTAATTGCGTTTGCGCCGGCGCAAATTGCGCCTCCCGACCAATGTCGGCCATGGATTCCCCCCGCTGTGCTGAAAATCGCGAAGAAAAAAACGGCACTCGCCGAATTTAGTGTGTTTCAAAGAAGTGAACGTTGCATTGTACCGTAAAGTTTCCCTTTCAAAACAAGGCTCGACGCGTATTTAGGGGTGGGATTCAGCGCCCGGCATGGAGTTTCCACGGTGTCCATGCAGCGGCTTGAAGCGGCTTCCAGGAACAACCGGCTCGCATCTCGTACAATTCGCCTATTGCAAACTAATTATGCGGCGCGAGCCGGACTTTTCTTTTTTGGAACTCCTCATGGTCGACGACAACAAGACACGAGGCGCTGGGCAAGGCGAGGAAGCCGGTGCGGGCAATTCGCCCGCCGAACACGATTTGCCGCAAGATTACGAAACTGCCCTGTCGCAGCTCGAAGCCCTGGTCTCGCAAATGGAAAATGGTTCTTTGTCTCTGGATCAGTCCCTTGCGGCCTACCAGAAAGGGGTGGAACTTGCCCGTATTTGCCAGAGGCTTCTGGACACCGCCGAGCAGCAGGTGAAGGTATTGCAAGACAATCTTCTGAAACCGCTGGATGAGGTTGACGCCTCTAACGAAGGCTGATGATGGGGGCTCCCGATTTTCCAACCTGGCTCAACCAGCGGGTGCAGCACATTGACGCCATGCTTGATGGCTTCGTTCCCGAATCCTCCATCGTGCCCTCCCGCTTGCACGAGGCCATGCGCTACGCTGTTTTGGGCGGCGGCAAGCGTGTAAGAGCCGTGCTTGTGTATGCGGCGGGCGAGGCTTGCGCTCCAGCCGGCAAAGCACTCAGTTCGGCGCAAGGAATTGCGTTGGATCACGCTGCTGCGGCGGTCGAGCTCATCCACGCCTATTCGCTGGTGCACGACGATTTACCCTGCATGGATAACGACGATTTGCGTCGCGGACGTCCCACTGTCCATGTGCAGTACGATGAAGCCACGGCCATGCTTGCCGGCGATGCCTTGCAACCCCTGGCTTTTGAATTGTTGGCGCAGATGCCCATAGCGCCCGCTCTGGTGGTTCAGGCTGTCGAGGCGCTGGCTCGATGCGCCGGCAGCTTGGGCATGGCCGGCGGCCAAGCCATCGATTGCGCCAGCATCGGCCTTGAGCTTAGCCAGGAACAGCTTCAGGCCATGCACGGCATGAAGACCGGCGCCATGATCGAAGCCAGCGTGCTGTTGGGTGGTATCGTCGCCGGAGCCAGCTCGACCACACGCGCGGGGCTCGAGGCTTATGCCGATGCCGTGGGCCTGGCGTTCCAGGTAGCAGACGATGTGCTGGATGTCGTTTCCGATACCGCCACCTTGGGCAAGACCGTTGGCAAGGACGCGGCGGCCAACAAGCCCACTTATGTTTCGTTGCTTGGCCTTGAAGCCTCGCGCCAATTGTTGCAAGAGCTGCGCCAAGAGGCGCATGCCGCCGTGTTGCCGCTAGGCCCGGCCGGCACGCGTCTTGCTGAACTTGCCGACTACATCGTCGGGCGCAGTCGCTAAGCGTCGCCCCGTCGGTCATCGGCATCCCGCACCCGATACCCATTTCCTTATGACTACCGTTTCTCTTGAACAAATCGAGTCTCCCGCCGACCTAAGGGCGCTTGACCGCCAAGGCCTGAAAGAGTTGGCCAACCAGTTGCGTGAGTTCGTCTTGCATTCGGTCTCGAAGACGGGGGGGCATCTGTCGTCCAATTTGGGCACGGTCGAACTGACAATCGCGCTGCATTATGTCTTCAACACGCCTGAGGACCCCATCATCTGGGATGTCGGGCACCAGTCTTATCCGCACAAAATCCTGACCGGCCGACGCGAGGCCATGGCCCACTTGCGCCAGCTCGATGGCATATCGGGCTTTCCAAAACGCAGCGAGTCGCCTTACGACGCCTTCGGCACGGCGCATTCCTCTACGTCAATTTCGGCAGCCTTGGGCATGGCGGTGGCGGCCCGCAACAAAGGCATACAGCGCCAGCACATCGCCGTCATCGGCGACGGCGCCATGACGGCCGGCATGGCTTTTGAAGCCCTGAACAACGCGGGCGTCACGCCCGACGTCAACATGCTGGTCGTGCTCAACGATAACGATATGTCGATCTCGCCTCCCGTTGGGGCGCTCAACCATTATTTCGCACGATTGTTGTCGGGGCGCTTTTATGCCGCCGCCAAGAATATGGGCCGGGCCGTCTTGCAGCATGTGCCTCCTGTGCTTGAACTGGCTCGCCGATTCGAGGGCCATGCCAAAGGCCTGGTTGCTTCGCCTGCAACGCTGTTCGAGGAACTGGGCTTCAATTATGTGGGGCCCATTGACGGACACGACCTGGATGCTTTGCTTCCCACGCTTGAGAACTTGCGGTCGTTGGGCGGGCTTCAGTTCCTGCATGTGGTCACTCGCAAGGGGCAGGGATACAAACTGGCCGAGGCCGATCCCGTCCTGTATCACGGGCCGGGCAAATTCGACCCTTCGATCGGCATACAGAAGCCGGCTACACCGCCGCGACAGACGTTCACTCAGGTGTTCGGTCGATGGCTGTGCGACATGGCCGACCACGACAGCCGGCTGGTGGCCATTACGCCAGCCATGCGTGAGGGCAGCGGCATGGTCGAATTTCACAAGCGCTTTCCGCTGCGGTATTTCGATGTCGGTATCGCCGAGCAGCACGCGGTCACGTTCGCGGCCGGCCTGGCGTGCGATGGCATGAAGCCCGTGGTGGCCATCTATTCCACATTCCTTCAGCGCGGCTACGATCAGCTCATCCACGATGTGGCGCTGCAGAACCTGGACGTCACTTTCGCTTTGGATCGTGCGGGCCTCGTGGGCGCCGACGGCGCCACCCACGCAGGCAACTATGATCTTGCGTTCTTGCGCTGTATTCCCAACATGGTTGTGGCCGCGCCTTCGGACGAGAACGAGGCGAGGCTGTTGTTAACCACATGTTACCGCCACGAAGGCCCGGCGGCCGTGCGTTATCCGCGCGGCGCCGGCTGTGGCGCCGCCGTCGAGGCGGGCTTCGACACCGTGCCCTTGGGCAAGGGGCGTATCGTGCGTCAAGGCTCACGCATCGCCATTGTCGGTTTCGGTACGCTGGTGTCGGCCGCGCTCGAGGCTGCCCAGAGCCTGGACGCCACGGTGGCCGACATGCGTTTCATCAAGCCGCTTGACACCGAACTGCTCGATCATTTGCTTGAAAGCCACGATGTCATCGTGACGCTTGAAGAAGCCGCGGTCATGGGCGGCGCCGGCAGCGCCGTTCTCGAATATCTGAGTCAAGCGGACGCGCAAAAACGGGTATTGCAGCTGGGTTTGCCCGACCGTTTCATCGATCACGGCGAACAGGGCGCACTACGCCGTTCTGTCGGGCTGGATGCCCAAGGCATCGAGCAAGCCATCCGCGAGCGCTTTGCCCCACTGATGCCCGCCGCACGGCTAAAGACCCATGCCCATTAGGGGTTTATGGGTATTAACGATTAAACTGGGTCATAATAAATAGTTTTCCATTCTGGCCAGACCGGCAGTCTGGCTCATTCAGGTCAAGTTATGAACTCAGTTTCCGATTTTGCAGTGGCGATGCCCGACGTGCAAAGCAGTGTTGATACCCGTCGTCTGCCTATACAGCGCGTCGGGGTACGGGGGGTGCGGCACCCAATGCTAATTGCCGGTTCGGATGGCGAGGGGCTTCCCACCGTTGCTGACTGGGAGCTTACTGTTGCATTGCCTGCCGAAGAAAAGGGCACCCACATGTCCCGCTTCGTGGCACAGCTGGAGCAGTATCGGCGCCGGCCCATGACTCCCGCCCTGTTTTGCGAGATGGCCCAGACCATGTTGCCGCTGCTAAATGCGCAGCAGGGCGACATTACGGCCGACTTCCCGTATTTTGTCGATAAGGTCGCTCCGGTGTCTGGGGTTTCCAGCCTTATGGATTACCAGGTCAAGTGGAAGGCGCGCGCTACCGAAGGGGAGCAGACCTGGTTCGAGCTGACGGTGGTGGTGCCTGTCACCAGCCTGTGTCCCTGCTCCAAGGCCATCTCCGAATATGGCGCCCATAATCAGCGCTCGCATGTTACGGTCAGCGTTGTCTTGCAGCAGCCGGCCTCTTTTGATCTACCCGCGTTTATTGCTCAGGTCGAAGGCCAGGCGTCGTGCGAGCTGTGGGGCCTGCTGAAGCGCAGCGACGAAAAATACGTTACCGAGCGAGCCTACGACAACCCCAAGTTTGTCGAAGATCTGGTGCGCGACGTGGCCATGACGGTCAAGAACGTCGAAGGCGTGCAAAGCTATCGAGTCGCAGCCGAAAATTTCGAATCCATTCACAATCACTCCGCCTACGCTGTTGTCGAGGGCTGAATGGCCAAGTTTCGGCGTGGCGTTGCCGCCACGCCGAAACTGGCTTGATGCTAAAACCCCGTGTCAATGGGTGTCCTGCCAGCTGTATATGTTAGAATGATTGGTTTCTTGCTCGACTTGCCTTGCCTTTTTAGGGCTGGTGCCGGCGGGCTGTCCTTTTGGCGCTTGTGCCAAAAGATATCCACAAGGAGTATTACATGCGTCACTACGAAGTAGTGTTTATTGTGCATCCCGATCAAAGCGAGCAGGTTCCCGCCATGATCGAACGCTACCAAGCCGTGGTTACCGGCGAAGGTGGCCAGGTTCATCGCCTCGAAGATTGGGGCCGCCGTCAGTTGGCTTACCCCATCCAGAAGCTGGTCAAAGCCCATTACGTCTGCATGAACATCGAGTGCGGCCAGGCCGCCCTGGACGAGCTCGAGCATTCGTTCCGCTACAACGACGCGGTGCTGCGCCATCTGGTCATCAAGACCAAAAAGGCCGATACCGCTCCGTCCCTCATGATGAAGTCCGTCGAACGTGAAGAGGCTCGCAAGGCCACGACCGAAACGGCGAGCTCGGACAAGGAATAAACCGCTCGTTCGGATTCACGGCGTGAACCAACTTACACTGACGGCGACCGTACTCGAACTCAAGCCCTTGCGCTACACCCCCGCCGGTTTGCCGGCTTTGGAAATGCAGCTTGAGCACGAATCGGAAGTTCAGCAGGCCGGCATGCCGCGCCGAGTCAGTATGGTGGTTCAGGCAGTGGCTCTGGGAGACATAGCCTTGCTGCTTGCTGATACGCCCCTTGGGGCAAGCCTTGAAATAGAGGGGTTCATCGCCCCGACGCGTAAAGGTTCCAGCAAGCTGGTGGTTCATATCCAGCAGGCAAACCGGGTTTTTGCAGGTGGCGGCGCTGCCGTTGTCTAGCATGTTCATCCGAGCGAACGACAAATAATCGCGTGGGCCGAAACCGGTTCGACGCATCGTAAATACAATCCCGAAGCAGGGCTTCGGGCAACAGTAAAGGCAAAACCATGGCTTTCTTCAGAAAAGGTAAAGAGAAACGCAAGTTCAACCAGCAGAACCCGCTGTTCAAGCGCCGCAAGTTCTGCCGCTTCACGGCTGCCGGCGTCGACCAGATCGACTACAAAGATCTCGACACACTGCGTGATTTCATCCAGGAAAATGGCAAGATCATCCCTGCGCGCTTGACGGGCACCAAGGCCCATTATCAGCGCCAGCTCGATACCGCCATCAAGCGTGCGCGCTTCCTGGCCTTGCTGCCCTACACCGACAACCACAATTAAGCCGAGGTTATCGTCATGCAAGTCATTCTGCTCGAAAAAGTAGTCAATCTGGGTAATCTTGGCGAAGTCGTCCGCGTTCGCGACGGCTATGCCCGCAACTATTTGATCCCCAAGAAAATCGCCCGTCGTGCCACCGATGCGGCCCTCAAAGAGTTCGAAGCGCGACGCGCCGAGATCGAAAAGGTCCAAGCCGAGAAGCTGGCCGCCGCCGAGGCCACCGCAACGAAACTCAACGGCCTTACCTTGAAGATCGCGCAAAAAGCGGGCGTGGACGGACGTCTGTTCGGTTCGGTCACCACCATGGACATTGCCTCGGCGTTGGTTGCCGAAGGCTTCGAAGGCATCCAGAAGTCGCAAATTCGCCTGGCCGATGGCGCCATCAAGGCGGTTGGCGAGTTCCCCGTGCAAGTCGTGCTGCACGCCGACGTCGTGTCCGACATCACGCTGCAGGTGCAAGGCGAAATGGTCTGATTGGACCGCGTCCAAGCATGGTACATTGGGCGTTTTGCGTCCCCTGTACCGCGCTTCGCACAAGCTTTTAGCCGGCGCGAGCCGGCTTTTTCGTTCATGCCGCCTCCGGCGACGGACCAGGCACCGGGATAAACATGCTGGACACCAAGAAACCATCAGGAGACCCGCAGCTTGACTACCTGCGTGTACCCCCTCACTCGGTTGAGGCCGAGCAATCTGTGCTGGGCGGGCTGCTTCTGGACAATGCCGCCTGGGACCGCATCACCGACGTGCTCGGTGAAGACGATTTCTACCGCTTCGACCACAAAATCATCTGGCAGCATATCAACCGCCTGATTGGGCTGGCGCGTCCGGCCGACGTTGTGACGGTGTACGAGTCGCTGTCCAGTGCGGGCAAGGGCGACGAGGTGGGTGGCCTGTCGTACCTGAACGCCTTGGCCCACAACACCCCTTCGGCTGCCAACATCCGCCGCTATGCCGAGATCGTGCGCGAGCGCTCCATGTTGCGCAAACTGGTATCGGTGGCGGACGAAATTTCGGCAACCGCCTTCAACCCGCAAGGCAAAGAGGCGCGCCAGCTTCTTGACGAGGCCGAATCGCGGGTATTTCAGATTGCGCAAGAGGGCGCGCGTGGCGCCACTGGTTTCCAAGAGATACAGCCGTTGCTGTCGCAGGTAGTGGAACGCATCGACGAGCTCTACCATCGCGAGGGTGACTCTGACATTACCGGCGTGCCAACCGGGTTCGGCGACCTTGACCGCATGACATCCGGCCTTCAGCCGGGCGACCTCGTCATCGTGGCTGGCCGTCCGTCCATGGGCAAGACGTCGTTGGCGATGAACATCGGCGAACACGTCGCCATCGAGCAGGGCCTGCCCGTTGCGGTGTTCTCGATGGAGATGGGTGCGGTGCAACTGGCGATGCGAATGGTGGGTTCTGTGGGTATGCTGGATCAACATCGCATGCGTACCGGTAAACTTTCCAACGATGATTGGCCGCGCCTTACGCACGCAGTGCAAAAGGTGCAAGAGGCGCAGATCTACATTGACGAAACGCCCGCGCTAAGTTCCATGGAAGTGCGCGCGCGAGCCCGCCGGCTGGCGCGCCAATGCGGGCAGTTGGGCCTGATCATCATCGACTATATGCAGCTTATGTCGGCCAATTCCGCGGGCGAGAACCGGGCAACTGAAATTTCCGAGATCAGCCGTTCGCTGAAGGGCTTGGCCAAGGAGCTGAATTGCCCATTGGTTGCTCTATCGCAGCTTAACCGCAGCCTCGAGCAGCGTCCCAACAAGCGCCCGGTAATGAGCGACCTGCGCGAGTCGGGGGCTATTGAGCAGGATGCCGACCTGATTCTGTTTATTTATCGCGACGAGGTGTACAACCCCGATTCACCCGACAAAGGGTCGGCGGAGATCATTATCGGCAAGCAGCGTAACGGTCCTATCGGCATGGTAAGGCTTACTTTCCAGGGGTCCAGTACGCGGTTTCTCAACTACACGCCGGGCATGACGATTTGATGCTTGGTGCCATTGGCGGCACCTGAACGGTGATGCGTATCGAAGCTTATTGATGTGGTGTCGCTGGCGTCAACTTGGACTTGTAGCGGCTGTTGGCAATTGAGTGGGGGTGCTGTTGGGTTCTTAAGCGCCGGCGGAGGCCAGGGAGCCAAAAACGGGCGGTCGGGCGGTTTGCGGCAGCGCCCTCCAACGCCCGT
>NZ_JBIQLE010000056.1:0-10086 GCF_044464525.1 Pusillimonas sp. | reverse complement strand
CCGCTGACCTCTTGCATGCCATGCAAGCGCTCTCCCAGCTGAGCTATACCCCCGTATTGCGGTGCCTAGCAAAGAAGCAAAATTATGCACTATAAATTTATTTCGTGCAAGTCGGCCCATGACAGTCGACCCTTGGAAGGCGTGACGGCAGTATGTAGGGGGCAGTAAATATCAACCTGAAAATGGCATTCTTGAATGAGCCGGTTTAGTTCAGCCTTTGCCACTTGTTGTTTTTCAGCTTGTGGCAGCAAGGCCATGCCAATCTATTTGGTAACAATATATAGCGAAAGACATATAATAGAGAGTTACCCTGTGGACGTTGGCAGCAAGATCTGACGCTCGCGAAAAAGCAGCTATCAAGCATCCATCTAAAGAATGAATGACAGCAGCCCCGGCAAAATTAATCCGCGTATGATCCAACAACGGAAAATCCGAGCTTTCAGCGCTGGCTCCGGCGACCGAGCACCAACTCTGTACGAGGGCTTGGCCGAGCATGTGGCGGTGGGGCTGTACCTGATCGAGGACGATCATTTCCGCTATGTGAACACGCGCCTGGCGCAAATGCTGGGATATAGCCGCGAAGAGCTGGTGGGGCTTTCGCTTTATGACATCGTTGCTCACGATGAGCGGCAGCGTGTTGCTGAGACTTTGCGCCAGACGCTAACAGGCGACCGACGCGGCATTCATTACGAACGCAAGGCGCGGCGCAAAGACGGCACCTTCATCGATGTGGAAATCTTCGGCTCGCGGCTAGAGGGCGGCGACGACTGGCTGATCGCCGGGGTGATGATAGATGTCACCAGCCGCAAGCAAGACGAAACGATGGCCGAGCTCACGTCGCTGGTCTACGAGCACAGCCGCGATGCGATGGTGGTGACCGACGCAAATGGTGTCATCATCACCGTTAATCCTGCTTTCACAGACATCACAGGTTATGGCCTGGATGAAGTCGTGGGCCGGCGCATGAATTTATTAAGTTCAGGCAAGCACGACAAGGATTTCTTCCAGGGCATGTGGGATTCCATCCAAAGCACCGGCAGATGGGAGGGCGAGATCTGGAACCGACGAAAAAACGCAGAAGAATACGTCGAGCGGTTATCCATCACAACCACGTATAACGACGACGGCACGGTGCGTTGCCGGGTGGGGATGTTTTCGGATATTACCGAGAAGAAAAGGCATGACGAGCGTATTTGGCATCAAGCCCATTACGACCATCTTACAGGTTTGCCCAATCGTCTTATGTTGCAGCAGGGGCTGGAAGCCAAGATGCTGTACTCCAGGCATACCGGCGTAGCGTTCTCGCTGCTGTATCTTGATCTGGACCTTTTCAAGGAAATCAACGACACCTTGGGCCATGTCCAGGGCGATGAGCTTTTGCGTCAGGTGGCCGCTCGCCTGCTGGGCTGTGTACGCCGTTCTGACTTGGTGGCGCGATTGGGCGGTGATGAGTTTTGCGTCATCGCCGACGCCGTGTCCAGCGAAGAAGAAGTCCGCCGCCTGTGCGAAAAAATTGTCCGGGTCGTGGCCGAGCCCTATCTTCTGGGCGAAGACCTGGGCCTGATTTCGGTGAGCATAGGCGTGGCTTTTTATCCGCGCGACGCCGAAAGCGCGGACGAGCTTATTCATCATGCCGACATGGCCATGTATGCGGCCAAGAGCCAAGGGCGCAATTGCTTTAGCGTGTTTGCGCCGGGGATGCGCAAGGAAGTGGGCGAACGCCGCCGACTGGTGCGCGACCTTGCAGGCGCTCTCGAGCAGAATCAGTTTCTTCTTTATTACCAGCCTATTTTCAATCTGCGCACCGGCCAGGTTGTCAAGGCTGAAGCCTTGTTGCGCTGGCAGCATCCGCGCAACGGCTTGCTTAGCCCCATCCATTTTATGCAGGAGGCTGAAGAAACCGGTCTGATCGTCGACATCGGAAATTGGGTGTTTCGCGAGGCGGCCATACAGGCTGCCCGGTGGCGCGCCCAGAGACCGGGGTTCCAGATGGCGGTCAATTTCTCCGAGGCACAGTTTGCAAATCACGACCTGCACCCCGCCGATTTCCTGGAAATCTTGCAAAGGCTGAACCTGCCGGTCGATGCCATGATGGTAGAGATTACCGAAAGGCTGCTTATGGATGTCAGCCCCGATATCGGCGATAAGCTGCTGGCGTTTGCCGATTCGGGTATCCAATTGGCTCTTGATGATTTCGGTACCGGCTTTTCGTCGTTGCCTTATATGCTGCGCTACCGTATTGGGTGCCTGAAGATCGATATGTCGTTCGTGCGTAATATCGAGCGTAGCGCGCAAGACCGCCATTTGTGTGAAGCCATTATTCTTATGGCTCGCAAGCTCGGATTGTCGGTGATCGCAGAGGGGGTGACTACTCCCGGCCAGCGCACGGCTTTGCTTGAAGCCGGTTGCGACTTTGCTCAGGGCTTCTTGTATTCGGCCCCGGTGCCGGCAACTACCTTCGAACAGCTGTTCGATGTGCTGCCAGAATAGTCAGGCTCGCGCCTTCGCTTCGGTCGTGCCTGCTCTTGCGCGAGGCTAGCTGAAGCGGCGCCGAAGAAGCGCAACACCCACCCACAACAGGCTCCAAACCAGCGTGGGCCAGTTCCCGAATTTTACATACGGGGTGAGCCCGCCCGTTCCTTGTACCTCGACGTCAAGCACGCCCTTGACATGGGCGTCCAGCATGGCGCGGACGGTTCCGTCTGGGTCGATGGCGGCAGTCATGCCGGTGTTGGTGGCACGCAGCATGGGGCGCGCTGTTTCTACGGCGCGCATGCGCGATATCTGCAGGTGCTGGCGCAACGCCCACGATTCGCCGAACCATCCCAGATTGCTGACATTGACCAATATGGTGGCGCCCGGCCCGTGCTCCGCACTGGGTCGCACCCCTTGGATGATTTCTTCGCCGAAGACATCTTCGTAGCAGATGTTTGGCGCGAACTGCTGCCCCGCCAAGGTGAAGTGCTTCTGGCGAGTCTGGCCGCGATCGAAGTCGCCCAGCGGAATGTGCATGGCGTCGACGAACCAACGGAAGCCCGGCGGCACGAACTCGCCGAAGGGCACCAGGTGGTGCTTGTCGTAGCGCATGCCGGTTTGCCCGGAAAGCAATTGTTCTATCGAAGTGGCGCCGTCGAAGCCCATGACGCTGTTGGTGTAGCGGTCGCCATCCGGGCCCCTTGAATGCAGCGGAACACCCATGATGATGGCGGCGTTGCGTTGCTGGGCGATCTGCCTCCACTGCTCCCAGACTTGCGGTGGATATCGGTTCTGAAATAGCGCCATGATGGTTTCGGGCAGCACGATGACGGCGGGGTCCATTCCGGCTTCGCGTGGCGGCATGGCGGCCAATTGCATATAGGTCTCAACGCCGTTGTGAAGCAGCGCCGGGTCGAATTTTTCCGATTGTGGAACATTGCCCTGCACAAGTCGTACGAGCGTAGGCGGCCCTTCGGCGTGCCCCCACGAAAATCCGCCCAATACCCACCCCAGCAGCGCGGCTGCAATGCCGGCTGCGACGGTGGCGGCGGCGGGAGCTTCGTGGCTTGTGCGTTGCCGCAGCATCAGCAGGCCGGCGGCCGCGCTGACGAACGCCGCCAGCCAGGTAACGCCATACATGCCGATAAGAGGCGCCCAGCCTGAAAGCGGCCCTTCCACGTGGGCATAGCCGGTGGCCATCCACGGAAAGCCGGTAAAGAGCGTGCCGCGAAGCCACTCGGCCAAGGTCCAGCACGAGGCCCAAGCAGCGACGGCGAGAAAGTGCCGTGCGATGCCGTCTTCAAGCCGCAAGGTGCGCTGCGTCAGCCATTTGGCAACGGCGACGGCCGCCGCATAGAACAGCGCATCGGCGGCGGCCAGCAGCAGTGTCGCGGCCGAAGCCAGCGGCACAGCCATGCCGCCGTAGCGATGCATGCTGATGAAAACCCAATACAGGCCGACCGCGAAAGAGCCCAGGCCGAACAGGAAGCCTGTTGCCGCGGCAGCTTTGACGCCCGACGCTCGCCATACATAGCGGGCCAGGAAGGCCAGGCAGACCAGTTGGAGATAGGGCAACAAGACGCCCGGAAGCGGATCGGGCGCGAAAGCCTGGGCGTGCGCCGCACCCAACAGTAAAAGGCTGGCGCCGTAGCGCCATTGTTGAACCCGAGATTGCTTCAAATCTAATCCGTCGTGTCGGTCAGGGCCAGGGGGCTTTGCGCGTCGTGCTGAATGTGCAGCCACAAGACGCGTTTGTTATCCGCGCCCACGACCGTCATGTTCAGGCCTTCGAAGTCGAGCGTGTCGCCGCGCTTGGGAATGCGCCCGAGCTCTGCGGTGAACCATCCACCCAGCGTGTCGTAGTCGTTGTCTGGGATATTGGTGTTGAAGGCGCGGTTGAAGATGTCGATCTCGGTGGCGCCCATGGCCCTCCAGCTATTGCTGCCCGTCTGGAAGATGGTCTTTTCGGCATCTTCATCGTATTCATCCTCGATGTCGCCGACGATCTGCTCGAGTACGTCTTCCATCGTGACCAGCCCGGCGGTGCCGCCGTGTTCATTGATGACAACGGCCAGGTGGTTGCGGCTGCTGCGAAAGTCGTGCAGCAGCACGTTCAGCCGCTTGGTCTCGGGAATGAAGACCGCCGGGCGCACAAGCGGTCGCACGTCGATCGAAGGGTTGGTGGTCGTAAGTAGCAGGTCTTTGGCCAGCAGGATGCCGACGATATTGTCGCGGTCGTCTTCGTAGACCGGAAAGCGCGAGTGCCCGGTTTCGATAATCTCGGGCAACAGCTCAGCCAGGGGCTTGCCGATGTCGAGCATGTCTATCTTGGAACGAGGAACCATGATGTCGGCGGCGGTCTGGTTAGCGACATTGAGGGCGCCGGAAATCATGGTGAAGGCATCGCCGTCGAGCACTTGCCTGTTGTGCGCGGCCTCGAGTACAGCCTTTATGTCGTCTTGGTCTTCTGGCTCAGGCCGGATTATGGAAATGATCCTGGCGAGCAGCGACTTCGAGGGCGCTTTACTAGATCGGGGTTCAGGGTCGGGGGAGTTGGGTTCTGACATTGTCCGCAGGACTGGTTACGAAGCGTTTAGCATAACCGAAATTGCAATTGTTTTCGGCTGTAATCGGGCGGCGGCAAGTGTAATTCCTGGTCGCCGGCCGCCATCATGCATAAGGGTCCGAGATGCCCAAAGATGCCAGGATACGTGTTTCGAGGGCCTCCATGTCGCGCGCTTCGACAGTGTCGATATGATCGTGCCCCAGGGCATGCAGGACGCCGTGCACGGTTAAGTGAGCGGCGTGGTTAAGAAGGGTCTTTCCTTGCTCGCGCGACTCACGCTCCAAAACAGGCACGCACAGTACGATGTCGGCCGCCAGGCTTCCTTCGGGCTCCATGCCATACTCAAAGGTCAAAACATTGGTGGCGTAATCCCGCTCGCGGTAGGCCAGGTTCAGTTCGCGCCCTTCTTCAAGGCCCACGAGGCGTAACGTAAGCGTTGCCGAGCTTAGTCCCGGCAGGGTGTCTGTGGCCTGTTCCAGGGTGCGCAACACCCAGCGCCGCAGCCGCCAGCGGGGCAGCTCGGGCGCCGCTTCGGCGTATTGCACGGCCAGGGAAAGTTCAGGAGCCAACGGGGTCTGCTTTTTCGTAAGCGTCCACGATGCGTGCCACCAACGGATGCCGCACGACGTCGCGTGAGGTGAAGCGCGTGGTGGCGATGCCCTGTACGGATTCGAGCACATCCAGCGCGTGGGCCAGGCCGCTGGGCTGGCCACGCGGCAAGTCGACCTGCGAGGGGTCGCCGTTGACCACTGCCTTGCTGCCGAAGCCGATGCGGGTCAGGAACATCTTCATTTGCTCGGGTGTGGTGTTTTGCGCTTCGTCGAGAATGACGAAAGCGTGATTAAGCGTACGCCCGCGCATATAGGCCAATGGAGCGATCTCGATGGTCTGTTTTTCGAAGAGGCGCTGCACACGCTCGAACCCCATCAGGTCATACAAGGCGTCGTACAGGGGTCGCAAGTAGGGGTCGACCTTTTGAGCCAGGTCGCCGGGCAGGAAGCCCAGGCGCTCGCCGGCCTCGACGGCGGGTCGAGTCAGCACCAGGCGCTGTACAGACTCGCGCTCAAGGGCGTCAATGGCACAGGCCACGGCCAGCCAGGTTTTGCCCGTGCCTGCCGGGCCGACGCCGAAGGTAATGTCGTGCTTGAGTATGTTGTTGAGGTAGTCACGCTGGCGCGGCGTGCGTGGACGCAGATCGCTGCGCCGGGTTCGTAGCGAGATATCGCCGCTTTGGTCGTCGATGGGAGGCAGCTCCGGTAGGGCGGGCTTTTCGGCGGGTTCGCCTTGGTCTTGACTGCGCCCGGCGCCCAGTTCGACCAAGCCAAGCTGAATGTCTTCAATGGCAAGCGGCTTGTGCACCGAGCGCCGGTGGAATAACCGCAGGGCGTCGGCCGCGGCACGTGCCTGCTCGCCTTCCAGGGTGACGCGGTTGCCGCGGCGGTTAAGCCGGACGTTCCAGCCGTCGGCAATTTGCCGCAGGTTTTCGTCCAGTGGGCCGCACAGGTTGGCCAGATGCGTATTGTCGCCTTCAAGGACGACGGTGACGGGCTTGCGACGAGAGGAATTGCTCATAGGGCTTGCGCCGCCCCAGGCTGAGCAAGCTCGCCCTTGAGTGTATTGGTGTTGGTCGAGGTAATGCGAACGTCGACCATTTGGCCGATCAGGTCAGCCGGAGCGGCGAAATTGACGATCCGGTTGTTTTCGGTGCGCCCCATGAGCTCATTGGGGTCTTTTTTTGAGGGCTTTTCGGCCAGCACGCGTTCGATGCCGCCCACCATCGATTGACTGATGGCAGCGGCATGCTCGTTGACGAGTGCTTGCAGCCGGTACAGCCGTGCCAGTTTCTGTTCTTTGGTGGTGTTGTCTTCAAGGTCGGCGGCAGGCGTGCCCGGGCGGCGCGAATAAATGAAGGAGAACGACTGGTCAAACTCCACGTGCCGAATCAGGTCGAGAGTCTTTTCGAAATCATCTTCGGTTTCGCCGGGGAAGCCGACGATGAAGTCGGATGAAAGCGTCATGCCGGGCCGTGCGGCGCGCAAGCGGCGTACGATGGACTTGAATTCGAGCGAGGTGTAGCCGCGCTTCATGGCCGCCAGTATTCGGTCGCTGCCGGCCTGAACGGGCAGGTGCAGGAATGGCACCAGCTTGTCCAGCTTGCCGTGCGCATCGATCAGCCGAGAGGTCATTTCTTTCGGATGCGAGGTGGTGTAGCGGATACGCTCGATGCCGGGAATTTCATGAATGTATTCCAACAGCATGGCGAAATCGGCGATCTCGGCGCTGTCGCCCATAGGGCCGCGGTAGGCGTTGACGTTCTGGCCCAGCAGGGTGAGTTCTTTGATGCCCTGGTCAGCCAGGTCGGCGACTTCGACGAGAACGTCGTCGAAGGGGCGTGAAACCTCGTCGCCACGGGTATATGGCACGACACAGAAGCTGCAATACTTGCTGCACCCTTCCATGATGGAGACGAACGCGCTCGGGCCATTGATGCTGGCAGGCGGCAACGCGTCGAATTTCTCGATTTCAGGGAAACTGATGTCAACCTGCGAACGCCCCGACTGCCTGCGCTGTGATATCAGGGCGGGCAGCCGATGCAGGGTTTGGGGGCCAAAGACCACGTCGACGTACGGCGCACGCTGCACGATGGCTTCGCCTTCTTGGCTGGCTACGCAACCGCCCACCCCGATGATGAGATCGGGCTTGGCCTGCTTAAGGTGTTGCACCCGCCCAAGGTCGGAAAAAACTTTCTCTTGTGCTTTTTCACGTACCGAACACGTGTTGAACAGGATGACGTCTGCGTCTTCGGGAGTTTGCGTCAGTTCCAGACCCTGGTCGTTGCGAAGTACATCGACCATTTTGTCGGAGTCGTACTCATTCATCTGGCAACCGAAGGTTTTGATGAAGAGCTTGCGGCGCGGGCCCGCATTTGCGGGCTGCACTGAAGGCGTTGGCGAAAGCGGGGCGCTGTTGAGCGCGCCACCGGCGCGCTTGATGGTGGTTTCTTGCATAGTGATGGCCGTTGCGGGTGTCGATCCCGGGGGCAGATGAAACCTTGGATTGTACTGCGAACTGTAATCGACGACCTGTTTGCGGCCCTTGCGTGTGTGCTCGCCCTGTTTGCACTCTGGCGCACTGCAATCAGCGCTGATATATTGGCGGAAGGCATAAGCTAATACCGTAAGGTTATATACGGTTGTATATAGAGCGTCGTCAGGGGCCGGCCCCGGATATTTGCGACGCGTTCGGTTAAGACAAGGAGAGCACCATGGAACATACGACTAATCTAATCCGACGCCGTCTGCTGGCTTCAGCCGGAGGCGCCGCCGCCTGGGCAGGCCTGGGGGCGCCGGCTTGGGCCGACTCCACCGAACCGGTGTCGCAATCCAACCCTGGGCCGGTATCTGATGCCAAGCCCTTGCCCGACTATGCAAAATGGAAGGACGCCGACAGCCTCATCGTGCATAGCGCCAATACCATCGAGACGCGCCGCACTGCTTTCGGTTCCAGCGGCATTACTCCGCTTGACCGGCTTTTCATTCGCAATAACGTCTCTCCGCCCCAGGGTGACATCACCAAAGACCCGGATGCCTGGCAGGTGCAGATCGAGGGCGTCGCCAATCCACGTACCTTTACCGTGGCGGAACTCAAGAACCTGGGTATGGAGTCTGTGGCGATGGTGCTGCAATGCTCCGGAAACGGCCGCGCCTATTTTCCGCATGATCCCAGCGGCACGCAATGGACAGTTGGCGCTGCGGGCTGCGTGATATTCACCGGCGTGCCCGTCAAGGCTCTGCTCGAGGCCACCGGCGGCATGGTCGACGGCATGGAATACATGACCGGCACCGGCGGCGAGGAAATTCCCGCAGGGCTGGACCCCAACACGGTGATGGTTGAGCGCTCGGTACCGCTGTCGGGTATCGAAGATGCACTGCTGGCCTGGGAGATCAATGGCGAGCCACTGCCCCTGGCGCATGGCGGGCCCTTGCGCATGATCGTGCCCGGCTATACGGGGGTCAACAACGTCAAGTATGTAAAACAGCTGGCCTTCACCAAAGAACAATCACCGGCAAGCATTCAGCAAACCAGCTATCGCATGTCGCCGGTGGGGGAAAAAGGTACGCCGGAACACGAGTCGGTATGGGAAATGCCGCCCAAGTCGTGGATCAATTCGCCGTTCGATACGGATCAGCCTGTCAAGGCGGGCAAGGTCGCCATCAGCGGGGTGGCCATGGGCGGCATGAGCGAAGCTGAAAAAATCGAGGTGTCCACCAATGGGGGCAAAGACTGGCAAGAGGCCGAGTTCATCGGACCCGACCTTGGCAAATACGCCTGGCGGACGTTTGTGCTGGTGGCAGACTTAACGGCGGGCGAGCACGAGCTGGCATCGCGGGTCACCAACGATGACGGCGAAACGCAGCCTGAAGAAAGGGTCGAGAATAATCGTGGGTACATCAATAACAGTTGGCGCGATCACATGGTGACCGTAAAGGTCGCTTGAGCCGAGCCGACGGCATTTGGTTTTATTTGTATATTTGCGGGATATCTTTTGATGCGGAAAGCAATACTTTTTTTCCTAGCGGCGTCCATGGCGGGCGCCGCCTTTTCAGCGCATGCGGCCGACACGCCCGATGCCGCCATGCTTGAGCAGGGCAAAGAACTCTTCCTCAGTAAGGCAGTGCCGGCCTGTGCGGTGTGTCATACGTTGTCCGATGCCGGGGCGGCCGGAACCATCGGACCAGATCTTGACGAAATCAAGCCTGATTTCGATGCAGTGAAGAAGGCGTTGTACGAAGGACTAGGGGTGATGCCCAATTTTTCTGAGACGCTCTCCGAGGAGCAGATCAATGCTGTGTCGGAGTATGTGTCGCATGTGGCGGGGAAATGAGCCGCGGATGTTGAGTATGTTCTGGTTCTTGTTTTTGCTTGGTGACTGAGTTCTTGAGTGAGGGACGTTGTTTGAGTTCTTAAGCGCCTTCTGGTCGTGGAGCCTGGGCCCCGGGCGGTCGGGCGGTTTGCGGCTGCGGCCTCCCACGCCCCGGGGCCCC
>NZ_JBIQLE010000055.1:0-10371 GCF_044464525.1 Pusillimonas sp. | reverse complement strand
CATGCCCTCCGAACCTCAGATGTTGATGGGCTCGGAATCTTGGAACCCGGTTGGCGCTTTGAGGAAAGGGTAGGGGATGGCCAGGATCAAGACCGAGCGAAACCAGTGCCTGCCGCTGTTCGCCAGGATCGCCGTGGAACGGCTCGATGCTGATGCGTCGCTGCGCAAGGCGGAGACGCTGGATGCGCTGCTGGACGCCTACGCGGGGTGATCGTCCTTTTCGTGCAAATTGGTGCGCTTCGAAACGGAAGCACCTTAAAAATCAACAACTTAGGAATATCGTAAGCGGCCAGCCAACACACGTTGACCTCCGCAGCCGGCATCAGTAGGGAGATGCCCAGCGATGCGGCAGAAGCTGCCCGATTTCGCTGGCTCGCTGGGTAGGCAGCCGTTCTAGCACGTCTCTCAAGTAGGCGTACGGATCCAACCCGTTTAGCTTGGCCGACTGGATCAAGCTGGTAATCGCCGCCGCCCGCTTGCCGGCGGCCAGCGTTCCAGCGAACAGCCAATTCTTCCGGCCGGTCGCCCAGGGTCTGATTTGCTGCTCGTCATGGTTGTTGTCAATCGGCAAGCCGGGATGATCCAGGTAACGGGTAAGGGCCGCCCACCGATTCAGGCTGTAGTCCAGGGCTTTGGCCGTAGCACTTCCCTCCGGCACCCGCGGGCGCTGGGCCGTCAGCCATTCGTGCAAGGTGGCGGCGGCCGGCGCCGCCCGGTCCCTGCGTATTCGCAATCGGGTCTCGGCGTTCGCGGCCTTGATGTCCCTTTCGACTTGGTACAGCTGCCGGATCAATTCCAAAGCGGTGCCTGCGATCGAGCTCTTGTTGGCGGTGTAGAGCTCTACGAACTTGCGGCGGGCGTGCGCCATGCAGCCCACTTCGACCACACCTTTTTCGAACAGCGCTTTGTAGCCGCTGAAGTCGTCGCAAACCAGGTGTCCAGTCCATGCGGCCTGGTCCCGTTCTCGTCGTTCGGGATCGTGCCCGAGGAAGATACGGGCATGCTCTCCCGAGCGCCCCGGCGTGAAGTCGTAGACCACTGCCTTGATTGGCTCGCTGGTGGCCGCCGCGTAGGCCCAGAGGTAGGCGCGCTGCGTCTTGCCTTTGCCCGGTGCGAGCATCGCCACCGGTGTTTCATCGGCATGCAGCACCTGGCAGTGAAGCAATTCGGCTTTGAGCGCATCGGCCAGCGGCTCCAGTCGCGCGCCACATTGGCCGACCCAGGCGCCCAGGGTGGCGCGCGGAATGGCCAGGCCGGCGCGGCCGAAGATCGCTTCCTGCCGGTATAGCGGCAGATGGTCTGCATGCTTGGCCACCAGCACCTGCGCGAGCAAGCCCGCCGTCGGGATGCCCTTGTCGATCACCGCTGCGGGCACTGGTGCCTGCACCAGCGTGCGGCATGCCCCGCAGGCCCACTTGCCACGCACGTGCCGTTCCACAGTGAACACGCCGGGGGTGTAATCCAGCTTCTCGCTGATGTCTTCGCCTACGCGCTTGAGGGCGCAGCCGCACGCGCAGGTGGTGTTCTCCGGCTCGTGGCGCACCTCGCGTCGCGGCAGCCGCTCCGGCAGGGCCGCGCGCTTGGGCGTCTTCTTTTCATCGTCGGCCTTTGGCGGCAGCGTGGCCTGCAACGCGGCGAGCTGTTCGTCGATCGCCGCAATATCACCGTCCACCGCCTCGTCGAAGAGCGCGCGCTGCTCTGCGTCCATGCGCTCGCTGACGCGGTCGAACTTCAGGCGCTTGAGCTGCGCCAGCTCGAAGGTGAGTTTGTCGATCTTGGCGTCGCGCCAGGCGATCTCGTGCGCATCGCGCCCGCGGCTGGCCAGCAAGGTGCGGGTCAGCTCGCGCAATTGTTCGACGCCAAGCTCGTCAAGCTGCTGCGGGTCGAGTTGCGCGATGTCGATCATCGGCCTCCAGTGTGACCGCGCCGGGACCACCCCGCCATTCGTGATTTCAGCAATGGACTCGCTACAGCACAGTGATCACGCCGGCCTCGCCGACCCGCTGCCATGGCAGGCCCAGGACCAGTGCGTCGAGTTGTTCGCGCGTGAGTGACGGCGGTGCGCTGCAGCCGGCTGCCGGCCAGATGAAGCGTCCGGTATACAGCCTGCGCGCCGCAAGCCAGATGCCGATTCCATCGTGCACGAGCACCTTCAGACGCGTCGAGCGCTTGTTGGCAAAGACGTAGGCGTGATGAGGTCGCGCAGCGCCAAATACCTGAACTACCCGCGCCAGCGCCGTGTCGGTCCCGGAGCGCATGTCCATGGGGTCAGTGCAAAGCCAGACTGCGTCCACGCGGATCATCGCAGCCAGTCGCGCAACCAGGCCGCGCAGTCGCCAGCCGAGCTCGCCGGCCAGACGATCTTCACCGTCGTGCCCGCTCGCTGCAGTTCGATGCGGATATCTCCCTCGACGGCGGGTGCCGGCAAGGCCAGCGGCACAAATGCCGGTGACGTGGCCATCTCCGCGGCCGCCGGCACTGGGCCAGGTGCGCCCTTGCGCTCTGACCCGGTGACCCACTTGCGCAGCATAGTGGCGTTTAGTCCGTGCGCCAGGGCCACCGCGGCCATCGACACGCCGGGCCGCATGCATTCCTGGACCACCGCCGCCTTGAACTCATCGCTATGCCGCCGGCGTCGGTGCCGCCCCATCAAATCAACCCCGTAAGTGTTCATGTGTCCGCATATTCCTAAGCGGACACGAGGCTCCTACAAGACGACGAGATGGTCAACATGCCTTCCCCAGGCGCTTACGGAATATCTGAATTTCTCGCGAGTCGTCCTTCTCGTGAAAATTGGTGCGGTTTGAGGGTTGCGGCTCCAGTTTCACCAGATGGCCCTGCCATCGATCCACTGGGCTCAGTTCGGATTGACGGCATATGCCCAAATTGGCATAATCGCCTCCAATGCCCCAACCGCCGCGCAAACCGCTCAAATGGGTTGGCTCGGCCAAGCGGGATCTTGACGGAATGCCTGAGGACGTCCAAGACGTGTTCGGTCATGCGATTGACCTGGCGCAAGCCGGCGGCAAGCACCCGGACGCCAAGGCGCTGAGCGGATTCGGTTCCGCCGGCGTGCTGGAAGTGGTCGAAGATTTCCGCAGCGACACGTTCCGGGCGGCCTACACGGTCAACTTCGCAGGCTGGGTCTATGTGCTGCACTGTTTCCAGAAGAAGTCCAAGAGCGGCATCAAGACGCCAAAAGAGGACCTGGACCTGATCAAGGCTCGCCTGAAGGCCGCGGCGCAGGACTTTGAGGCTTGGCGAGCAAAGCAAGGAGTGAAGCGATGAGCCAGAGCAACCACATCACCATCGAAGAAGGTAGCACCAACGTCTACGCGGACCTTGGCTACGCCGACGCCGCCGAAATGCAGCGAAAGTCCCAGCTCGCGGCCGAGATTGCCCGCGCCCTCAAGGCCCGGCGCCTGACCCAACAGGACGCCGCCGCATTGCTAGAAATCGACCAGTCCAAGATCTCACGCATCACGCGGGGGCAGTTCCGTGGGGTCAGCGAGGCGAAGCTGCTGCAGCTGGTCGCAAAGCTGGGACATGACGTGAAAATCGTGATCGGCCCGGTACGACGGCGTGCCGGAAAGATTGAGTTGCAGTTCGCCTGACGCCGCAGCTTCAGGATGGCCGAGCCGCGAATGCATCGCCAATCTGCCGCGCCCGCTTCACTTCGTCGCCGTGAAGGTAGATCGAGGTCGTTGATATCGACGCATGCCGTAAGTTGTCGCGGACGGTGGTCAGTTCGGCCCCGCGAGCCAGTGCATGCGTGGCATGGGTGTGGCGCATCCAGTGCGGGCTGGCACGGCGCAATTTCTCAGCTGTAGCCGGGCTGTCCTTCTCGATGACTTCGGCGACCTTCGTGAAAAAGCGTCGCATCACACTCCACAGCCGCGTCGCGGTGATGCCCGCTGTACTCTCTTGATCGAGGCTGCCAATGAGCGGTGCCAGCGGATCCCATCGCGCGGGCGTGATCGGCAGCTTGCGCTGCATCAGATACCGGTCCAGCGCCGCACAAGCCAATGGCGGCAGCGCCACCTTGCCGGCCTTACTGCCCTTGCCCACCAGGTGCAGCCAGCGATCACCATGCGCATCGGTCTCGATCTGTCCCAGCGTGGCACCGACCAGCTCCCCAATGCGCAGGCCCGTGGCGTAGGCGAAGTCCAGCACGAAGCGCAGGCGCTGCGCCGCCGGTGCCTGCCATCCATGTCCCCATTCCAGGCCTTCGGCGACCGCTTGGATCACTGACCATTCGCCTTCGCCAAAGACCCGGGTAACGGCCAGCGATTCGGAGCGCGATGCGCCGCGCACCTTGATGCCGGCGAACGGGTTGGCCAGCAGGTAGCGCTGCTGGATCAACCAGCGGAACATGGCGCCCACCACCGACAGCGCGTAGGCCACCGATCGGGCTGACAGTCCACCGGTGAACGGCCGCCACTCGGGTGACGAGCGCGGCCGCGCCGGGCCGATCCAGCGGGCCCTGGGCGCCGGATGCCGCAAGAAGGCGCGAAAGGCGACCGCGTCTTCTGTGGTGAGTGAGGACAGCGCCCGGCCGCGCTCGACAACTGCCCAGAGAATCAGCCGCTCGGCCTCCTTGCGGTACGCCCGTTGGGTTGCAACCGACTCGTGCAACGCTAGCCAGGCCTGCGCTGCCTCGTAGTCGTTGTCCGCGTCCAGCGTGCAGGTCGCCTTGGGTGCGCGAAACGCGCCGCGCGAGCCATTGACCTCATCGGGCACACGCAGCCTTTCCCAGGGCACCACGTCATCCTGGGCGCCGATGGGCACCAGCGCGCGGGCTTGCTGCGTCAGGTGCGGGTGCGCTGCGAAGAAGGCTTCGATCTGCCTGGCGCTGGCCGCGCCCAGGCCGGGAATGGCCGTCCACCAGCGCCGGCGCCGAGGAATTCGCACCGTCAGATCGGCCAGGGTGTTGAAGCCATGGGCTTTGATGGCGCCGGCGGCGCGCACCGGCAGCCAGCGATCGACATCGTCCGTCACGAGCGGCGCTGGCGCCGGCAGATGCCGCAGCGTCTCGATCGCATCCAGGACCGCGCGGGCTCGCTGCGCCCGCTCAGCGGCCGGGTGTTCGAGGAGGCTGGCCAGATCTTCCCGGTGCCGCCGGCGCGCGTGCTTGACCAGCTGGCGGCGGACATCGCCCAGCATTGCGCGAGAAGACTGGCCGCTCGCCTTGTCGTGCCCGAGGTACTGCGCAACGGCCGCTCGCGCGCTCAGGCCCGCGTACCAGGCGCGCAGTGCCGCCAGGGCAGCTGTGCCGGGGAAATCCTTCTCCGCGTTCGCTGGCTTGGAGACTCGGGTACTTTTCACGATCGCCAGTTTAGCGGATCAACACGACTATTGCGATAAGAATACTTATCGCCATAGCATTCTCTGCGAATGGTTGTTCACGCGGGTTCGAGGCGTGCGACGGCGGCTCTGGACCAGGGTGGACGTGCCATCTTCGTCATTAATAGGCGCCCGCTGGGCAGTTTGCTCATCGCACTCGCCGAGTTTCGACCTCTGCAAGGATCGCGATGCGTTTGGCTCTTCGCGCGCCGAGCAAGAGGCTGAGAGCAGCCTTTATGCGCGCACGCTTCCGAGGCAGCAGCAGACAGGAGATCGCTGGATGCTGCTCAGCTGTTACTTGCTGAGGGGCGGCGTAACCGGGAATCCATCGCAAGATGGATCCATGCAAATTGTTGTCTTCAAACTTGTCCGCCTGGCAATGCGTGTTCCCATCTCCGACCACCTGAAGGACAAGGTGTTGGACTGGTATGACGTACAACTGAATGGTTGAAGGTGACGGGTGTCGTAGCGCCCAAGAAACTCCCCACTTGGGGTGGCATCGATCGCGGCACTGCTCGTGCGGGGATGTCCAAGGCATTCGCATCCGAGTCAGCGAAGGCAACTTTTGAAGCCGCACCCAACCGGTTCCTCAGCGGCGGTACCTTCCGCTTTCGTCAAGAACGCCGATCTCCACATAGGAGGCGCCCTCACCACCGTTGGGCACGTGGAGGCCCCCAATGTCGATGCGCGATTTGGCCAGCGCCGAACGCAGCAGCTCCGGGCTCGGGTTCGGCCCGGCGCGGCGAAGGCCCTCCACCAGCAGCTTGCCCGCAATATATCCTTCGAGCGCGCCAAAGGTGATCGGAACCTTCGCTCCATCCAGCTTACGGTCGCGCAGGAATTCCCGCACGACTGGACGCGTTTCGTCCCAGGGTGACGGCGTCGTTTGCGTTACTCCAACGCCCCGGACGTGCTCCGGCTTCATTTCCATAAGTTTTGAGCTGTATGCGAGCGAGATCGTATACAGCTGCGATGGCACCCCGCGGTCTCTGTAGAGCCGCAGAAATTCCGGAAAGGTCTGCGACAGATACGCGATCACCACGTCAGCCCGCGCCGCACGAAGCTGGTCTACACCTTTGTCGAAGTCGGTGCTGCTCACGTTAGGCACGGAGACCACGGCCACGTCCTGGCCACCGGTGTCGGCTAAGGCTTGTCGGTAGATTGCGAGGGCGGGGGCCCCGAACGCATCTGCCGGATGCACTAGGGCAAATCTTTTCAGGCCGACTGATCGTGCGTGACGCACGATGCTGCGCACTTCGTCGCCGTACGTGCCGCGCACGAAGAAAGCCTTGCCACCAGTGGGCGAATAGCTAGTGTGCCCGTCAACGGAGCGATCAGCGGCAGATTGCCCGCGGCCTCCACAGCTGCAAGTGTTTGGGCCGTGCCCATGGTCCCGAAGATTGCGCAGAACGGCTGCGAGTCAAGCGCGGCCCGAATGTTGGAAGCGGTCGTTGAAGGGTGAAATTTGTCATCGGCAGTAGCCAGTGTGATTTTGCGCCCATGAACGCCGCCTTCGCGGTTTACGCGCTCCAGCAGCAAATTGGCACCGTCACGATATTCCAGACCCACCCATCGCTGGGGCCCAGACAGGTCAATCGTCTGGAAAACATGGATCCGGCCGTCCTTGATGCAGCTCGACGCATGGACGGGTGCGACACCGCAGCCGAGAGCCGCGACAGTCAGCAGGACGGCAGCCCCTCGCAAGAAAGCCCATTCCATATCAGGTCTCCTAAGAATTATTAAGTGATTGCGTATCACCGCCAACACTAAGCAGTTCAGCAAGGCGCGCTTTGTCACCCTCAAGCACGCCACTGGGTCCAGCGAAAGCGACGCGACCCCGCTGCAGCACGACGGCATCGGCCGCCATGCGCAGCGCGAGTGCCGGGTGCTGCTCGACAACGATGCACGTGAGCCCGCTACGGGCGCTGATCTCTTGGATGGAGCGGCTGAGCTCCTCTACGATGATGGGCGCTAGGCCCTCCATCGGTTCATCCAGCAGCAGCAGTCGTGGGTTCGTAGCGAGAGCACGACCTATTGCGAGCATTTGCTGCTCGCCCCCAGACAGCTGATTGCCGTAGTTCGCAGCCCTCTCGCATAGCCTCGGGAACAGCTGAAATACTGATTCAACATCCCAAGGGCCTGGGCGACGAACGACTTGCAAGTTTTCGCGGACTGTCAACGACGCAAACACTTCACGCTCCTGGGGCACCCATCCAAGTCCAAGACGTGCACGCTTCACGGGGCTGCAACGGCCTATCTCGACACCGTTGAACTCGATCCGCCCGGCGTGCATAGTCGTATTCCCCATGAGCGTTTCGAGGAACGTAGACTTGCCTACGCCGTTGCGGCCCAGTAGCGCAAGCGTCCGACCGGCCTGAATGCTCAGACTCAGGTCTTCAAGTACTACGGCTTGCTGATAGCCAGCAGTGAGTCCAAATACCTCCAGTAGCGGTCTCATGCGGTGGTGCCCAAGTAAACCTGCCGTACTCGCTCGTCGGCGGCCACCTCAGTTGGTGAACCTCTCGTCAGAAGGCCCCCCGCCACGAGCACTGCAATCTCTTTTGCAAACCGGAAGACGAGTTGCATGTCATGCTCAATAAGGACCACACTCAAGTCTGCTGGCAAGCTACCGATGACATCTAGGACGGCCTCGCTCTCACCCTCGGGAATGCCGGCCGCAGGCTCGTCGAGAAACAGGACCCGCGGGCGGCAGGCCAGAGCCAACGCGATTTCGACAAGACGTTGACGTCCGTAGGGCAACTCTTTGACGGGACAGTCGAGAAACCCGGTGAGTCCTAAACTCGTAAGCAGCTGCCCAGCCTCGTCCCAAACATGCTGGTACCGTCGGGCGGTCCTCCAGAAAGTGCTGGTCAATCTTTCACGCTCGAAGATGGCCAATGCAGTGGATTCCCTTGCACTGCTTTCGCCAAACAGAGTGTTGATCTGGAAAGTTCGGACGAGGCCTGCGCGGACCCGGCTGGCGGGCCCCCAACTTGAGATGTCTAGATCTCCTAGCATCACCTGTCCCGATGTTGGGGCGGTGACGCCGGTGAGTAGGTTGATCAGGCTAGTTTTGCCTGCCCCATTTGGCCCAATGAGCGCCAATCTGCAGCCTGGCTGAAATTCCAAACTGAGGTCGTGGACTGCGTAGAAGCCGCCGAACCGCAAGCTTAGATTTCGTGCCGAAAGAAGCGGCGCATTCATCCGCGACCCCCAGTACTTCTGGACACAACCGACCAGAGGCCCCCGCCCTTGTCTACAAGTACAAAAACGATGAGGAAGATCCCCAACCCCACCATCCAGTACTGGGGCTCATAGTGGGAAAGTGCATCGTGAACGAGGACGAACACTGCAGCTCCGACCAGGCCCCCGTAGAGGCGCCCGGTGCCACCGAGGATCAGCACAATGAGGATCTCGGCGGACCTTGCAAACGAAAGACTGTCGATACCAACAAATTGGGTCGTCTGCACCATCAGCGCGCCAGCAGTGGCCGCGAGCGCAGCTGAAATGCAGTAGGCCATCCGGAGCCGAGAATGCACATTGGAGCCGAGTGCGTCCATGCGCTTTTTGTTCTGACGGATTCCCTGCAATGCCATCCCGAAGGGAGAACGAAGCACGACTGCAGACAGTGCCACAGCCAGAACAACAACGACTAGACAGTAGACATATGCCGTCTTGCCTGCCAGGTCGAACCGGAACACTCCGAACAGAGGAGCAATGCTGATTCCCTGCAAGCCGTCGGCCCCACCAGTTATATGACCGAGCTGATTCGCTGCCTCATACAGCAGGAGCCCGAATCCAATAGTGATCATCAAGCGAGTTAGGTCGGCTCCACGAACTATTAGCACGCTACTAAGGTAGCCCAGGAGGGCGCCTGTTGCGCATCCCGCAGCCAAACCAGTTAGCGGCTCGGGCCATACGTGGAGCGAAAATAAGCCCGCCGCATAGGCTCCCGCGCCCAGGAACGCGGCGTGTCCCACGGTCAAGATGCCTGCGTACCCAAGTGCAACATCCAGAGAAAGTGCAAATAGGCCGGTGATTAGGATTTGCGTGACAAGTGGCAGGTAGCCTGGCAGCACGAACGGCAGAAGCCCAAGCAATGCCAAAACGCTGATATGCACAAGGGCTGGGCGAGATAGCGTTTGCAAGCTCAAAGCCCCTTTCTGGGAATGAGGCCGTTAGGGCGCAGCAAGAGCACGGCCACCATAAAGGCGTAGATCAGGAATCCGCCGAATTGTGGAACGTAGTATTTGCCCCCAACGTCCACGATTCCAATCAGCAAAGCGGCCAGAAACGGGCCTGAAATCGTTCCTGCGCCTCCCACACATACAACCATCAAGAAGTGGATCATGTACTTGAAGGGAAACGCTGCGTCCATACCCAGCATGCCAAGTCCTAGAGCACCTCCAAGCCCGGCAAGGCCGCAGCCCAAAGCAAAGGTAAACATGAAGACCGCGTCGACCGGAAGCCCGAGCGCGGCTGATACGCGCTGGTTGTCAACACAAGCACGGACCATCGCCCCCAAACGCGTCTTGAGAACGCCTGTTAAACCTAAGTAGATGAGGACTCCACAGCAAACCAGCATCAACCGGTATCTGCCGAGCTCATATCCATCAATAGACAAGCTCCCCTGCAAGAATGGTGGCAGCTGAAATGGCTGCATCGCGGGCCCAAACGCGATCGTTGCGGCGCCCACGGTGAGGAATACGACGCCTATGCTGACAAGGACCTGCGCCAGTGGCCCACTGCGGTAGAACCGTCTGAATAGTCCACGTTCAGCTATGCACCCGACAAGCGCCGCTACAAAAAACGCTGAGGCTGCAGCCGGGAAAAACCCCATTCCCGTGCGCTGCATCAGCAATCCAGCGGCGAAGCCGCCCACTAGAGCAAACGCACCATGTGCCAAGTTGACGAAGTGCATCACGCCTAGCGTTATGGAAAGGCCTACGCTAACCAGGAAGAGAAGCATTCCATGGTTGACGACAATTACCTTGGCCGGCTGACGACAACTATCTTGGCCGGTTGAGA
>NZ_JBIQLE010000054.1:0-10547 GCF_044464525.1 Pusillimonas sp. | reverse complement strand
CATTCCATTGCCCTCAGCGCTACGCGCTTTGGAGCTCAGACAGGCTGTCGCCGACACCCCCCCACGCCGGCAGGCTGAACGCGGCGCCCTCCGACGACCGCTCCAGGCACCGCCGCCGCCGACGGCTTGCTGTTGAGGCTTGCTGTTGAGGCGTACGTTTGCGTCTTGCGCTTTGGATTTGCCTTTAATGCTCGAGCTGAGGCTCGGGTGAGAATGCCTCGATCAAAACGACGAGTGCTAGTCGCCTGTGGCCACAGGCCGTGCCGGGTCGCTGCACCACTCGCTCCAGGAGCCGGGGTACAGGGCCGATCCGCTCAGGCCGGCCAGCTCCATGGCGAAGAGGTTGTGGCAGGCTGTAATGCCGGAGCCGCATTGGTGCACGACTTGTTCGGGGCTTCGACCGCCCAGCAAGGCGGTGAACTCTTCGCGCAATTGCGCGGATGGCTTGAAGCGACCGCTGGCTTGCAGGTTCTGCGAGTTGGGGCGATTCAGGGCGCCTGGAATGTGGCCCGCAACCGGGTCCATGGGTTCGACTTCGCCGCGAAAGCGTTCTGGGGCCCGGGCGTCCACAATGGTGAAGACAGGGTCATTTAGATTGGCCTTCACCGTGTTCGCATCGACCGTCGGCATGCTTTCAATTGGCCGTTGGTTCGGCTCGCCGCCCGCCGCATCGGCACTTTGAGCACCTTCAGGCGTTTTGTCCCCGGTGCCGTGGAACGCCGCATGCCCTGCCTGCGATGAAGTGGAATCAGGCATTGAGGCGTATGGGCCATCTTGCGTCTTCCCCGCCTCGACCTGGCCGCCCGCGTCAAGCCAAGCCTGCCAGCCGCCATCCAGAACGGCGACATGCTCGTGACCCATCCAGCGCAACATCCACCACACGTGGGCGGCGAACATGCCGCCGCTGGCGTCGTAAACCACCACTCTGGAATCGGGACGCAGGCCCAGCGCGTGCATCAAGGCGGTTAAGTCATCCAGACGCGGCAGGGGATGTCGCCCGTTCCGGCCCGTGCGCGGCGCGGACAGCTGCTTTTCGTGGTCCAGGTATATGGCGCCGGGGATATGGCCTTGAACAAAGGCTCGGCGTCCGGCTTCGTGGTCGGCCAGGTCGTGCCGGACGTCGAAAATAAGCCAGGGCTCGCGTGCCAAGGCGTCTTGAAGCTGGGCGGGGCTGATTAGAATGTCGGACACGGTGTGCTCCTGGATGAAACGTTTGGCGCAAAGCTTAATGTACTGGAGATTGATCTATTCGACCCTCTGGGACCGAACTCGTTCATGTCGGGTTTCGTTTCAAGCGGCCACGTTTGGCGGTGGCGCGGCGCTTGCGGCTGTCGGTGTAGGTTCGCCAGGTCGACAACAGCCCCGAGCCGATGACCAGGGTCATGCCTGCCCAGGCGATCACGTCGGGCCGGTCACCCCAGAAAACAATTCCAAGCATGGCAGCGAAAATAATAGTGGTGTATTGCAAAGCGGCCGTCAACAAGGTGGAGCCGTAGCCGAAGGCTCGTGTCATGGCAAGCTGGCCTACCAGGCCCGATACGCCCAGCCCTATCAGGCCGAGCCAGGCAGGCAACTGCGGAATGTGCCAGCCTTCGGTCGCAAGGCCCGCCACACTGGTCAAGCAAACGCAAGCGGAAAAAATCAGCACGGTGCGCCACTCGGGTTCGCCCACCCTGCCAAGCTGGCGCACCTGTAGCATGGCGACGGCGCCGAAAGCCCCTGATCCCAGGCCCAGCAAGCCGGCCAGGAAATGCTCCGCGCCTATGCTGGGCCGCAATACCCCGATCACGCCCAGAAACCCCAGGGCAACGGCCAGCACCCGCACCCAGTCTCGCTGCAAGGCTCCCGAAACCATCATCCAGCCGGCAATGAACAGCGGCGATGTGTAGTTGAGGCTTACCGCCGTGGGCAGCGGGAGGTTTGATAAGGCATAAAATCCCATCCACATGGCTGTGACGCCGGACAGATTGCGCCATAAATGCAGTTTCCAGCTGGGCGGACGAAGCCTGCGCCCGGTGGACATCGCCCACGCAAATAAGAGCAGCACCGAGGGCACGCCGCGAAACAGGACGATCTGCGACAGTGACGCGCCGAAGTCGGCCGATACCTTGATGCAAGCACCCATCACGGCGAACATGGCGCACGCCAACAACATCCACAACGACTGCATCGATAACCCGATAGCGATTGACCAAAGACGCTACTATACTTTCCTCGCGCTCGTTTTCCACGTGCGAAGGCCCTGGCCGCCTTCAAAACGCGCCGGCCAACCCAGGAAGTGCGTCGGCGCCCGGGGCTGGATTTTTCTTGTCTCGGGCACTTTAAGCCTTGCGCACTGTCTCCATATAAATCCAGACAACTTCAAAACTACAGTTCGCAACACAGGAAAATCAGTCCATGAAACGCATTTTTCTTTTTCTAATGACTAACCTGGCCGTCTTGGTGGTGCTAAGCATCACCCTGAACGTCTTCGGCGTGGGGCGCTACATCACCGCCCAGGGCATGGATCTTGGCCAACTACTGATCTTCTCGGCCATAGTGGGTTTCACGGGTTCAATCATTTCACTGCTGATCAGCAAATGGATGGCCAAGCGCAGCACCGGCGCGCGCGTCATCGACCCGCAGGCGCCCGCAAACTCGCGCGAGCGCTGGCTGGTGGACACGGTCCATCAATTGGCCGATCGCGCAGGCATCGGCCACCCCGAAGTGGCCATTTACCAAGGCGCGCCCAACGCATTCGCTACCGGGGCCTTCAAGAACAATGCGCTGGTGGCGGTTTCCACGGGGCTGCTGGAAAGCATGACCGAAGAAGAAGTGACGGCCGTACTGGGGCACGAAGTGGCCCACATCGCCAACGGGGACATGATCACGTTGACGCTGATACAAGGTGTCGTCAACACGTTCGTGATCTTCCTGGCCCGCGTGGTGGGATATTTCGTCGACCGGGTGATTCTCAAGAACGACCGCGGCGGCGTGGGCCTGGGTTACTTCGCCACCGTCATCGTCTGTGAGATCGTCTTCGGCATCCTGGCCTCGACCATCGTTGCCTGGTTCTCGCGCCAACGCGAATTTCGCGCCGATGCGGGTTCGGCCCGCCTGCTGGGTTCGCGTGAGCCCATGATTCGCGCCCTGGCCCGATTGGGCGGTGTGCAGGCCGGCGACCTGCCCAAGAATTTCGAGGCTGCGGGCATTTCCGGAGGCCGCGCCATCAGCGCGCTGTTTGCCACGCATCCCCCCATCGAGGTGCGCATCCAGGCGCTGCAGCAAGGGTCTGCGGCTCGTTGACACGGTTGGCCATGCACCGGCCGGCCGCTTAAAGGACAACTTGGCAAGCAGGCGCAAATGCAAATGGGCTGCCCGCATGGCAGCCCATTTTGCGTATCCACCCTGCTCGGTAAGACGAATGCGGCAATATTACAGCCGCGCCTTGAACCAATCGATGGCCTTGGCCCAAGCGTCCGTGGCGTCTTCCTCGCGATAGCTGGGACGATAGTCGGCGAAAAACGCATGGCCCGAATTGGGGTAGACAATAATACTGGAGGCCCGGGCAGCCTCATTGCCGTCTGCCAGCTCAGCCTCCATGCGGCGCACGTCTTCCAGCGGAATGCTGGTGTCCTGTCCGCCATACAGGCCCAAAACGGGCCCGTTCAGGGTCTTGGCCGCGTCGACCGGGTTGCGTTTTTGCAGGGGCCCATGCCCCACCGACAACTTTCCGTACCAGGCAACCCCCGCTTTTGCGCCGGGGTTGTGTTCCATGTACATCCACGTAATGCGCCCGCCCCAGCAGAAACCGGTAACGCCCAAGCGTGACGTATCGCCGCCCTGCTGCCCGGCCCACTTGGCGCTGGCGTCGAGATCGGCCAGCACTTGCTCGTCGGACACCTTAGAGACGATGTTGCTGATCACGTCGGGCACACTGCCGCAAGTATTGGGGTCGCCCTGGCGCTGATAAAGCTCGGCCGACACGGCAAAATAGCCCTGAGCGGCAAAGCGGCGACAGATGTCGCGAATGTGCTCATGGAGACCAAAAATCTCTTGTATGACCAAAATGACTGGCGCATTGGATTGATTCTGCGGCCTGGCATAGTAGGCATCGATGGCGCCGTCGAAGGTCGGCAATTTGAATGTTCCGTGGTCCAGGCCCTGCGCCGACGTCTGAATGGCGGTTTCGGCCTGGCCCGTAATGGGTGAAAAAGACATCAAAAACCTCCTTTGAAAAGGTTGGCGGCGATCAATGCGCCTGCTCCCAGTTTGTGCCGAAACCCACTTCGGCCACCAGCGGCACGGCCAATTCGGCCACGTCGCACATCAAGCCGGGCAGCTTGGCGCTTACAAGATCGACTTCGTCGTCAGGAACCTCGAGCACCAGTTCGTCGTGCACCTGCATGATCATGACGGTCTTGAGCTTCTCGGCGTCGAGCCACTGTTGAACCGCAATCATGGCCATTTTAATCAGGTCGGCTGCCGTACCCTGAACCGGGGCGTTGATGGCCGCGCGTTCGGCGCCCGCCAGCCGCGGCCCTTTG
Organism: Pusillimonas sp.; assembly: GCF_044464525.1. Lineage (NCBI taxonomy): Bacteria > Pseudomonadati > Pseudomonadota > Betaproteobacteria > Burkholderiales > Alcaligenaceae > Pusillimonas > Pusillimonas sp. The sequence continues at coordinate 6,021 of NZ_JBIQLE010000054.1, read as the reverse complement.
GCGCCACGAATGTCGGGCAACCACAGCCGCCGGCCAAACACCGTCTCGACGTAACCCTGTTCGCGCGCCTTGAGCTTGGTCTGCTCCATGTAGGCGGCCACACCTGGGTAACGCGTGAAATAGCGGTCTATGTACGAGCGGGCCGCATCGCGCGTGATACCCAGGTTGGAGGCCAGGCCGAATTCGCCCATGCCGTAGATCAGACCGAAGTTGATGGCTTTGGCGGCGCGGCGCTGCTCGGACGACACATCGGCCAGCGGCACGCCGAAAACCTCTGATGCTGTAAACGCGTGAATGTCTTCGCCCCTGGCGAAGGCGCTTTGCAGGTTTTCATCGCCCGACATGTGAGCCATTACCCGCAACTCGACTTGCGAATAGTCTGCCGAAGCCAGCTTGCCGCTTTCAGGCACAAAGGCGCTGCGCACGCGGCGACCCTCGGCGGTTCGTACCGGAATGTTCTGTAAATTAGGGTCGGAAGAGGCCAACCGGCCCGTAACCACGGCGGCCTGCGAATAGCGAGTATGCACACGGCCGCTGCGCGCGTCGACCATCCGGGGAAGCTTATCGGTATATGTGGACTTGAGCTTGGACACAGCACGGTATTCAAGCAGCACCTGAGGCAAGGGATAATCGCGTGCCAGCTTGGTCAGCACGTCTTCGTCGGTGGAGGGAGCGCCCCCCGCCGTTTTGCGCACCACGGGAAGCTCCATGCGCTGGAACAGGATCTCGCCCAGTTGCTTGGGAGAGTTCAAGTTGAACGGCTGCCCTGCGAGTTCGTGCGCTTTTTGTTCAAGCTGCAACATCTTCTGGCCCAGCTCGTGGCTTTGCGCGCCCAGGGCCTGGACATCGATTTTCACGCCGGTACGCTCGATGGTGGCAAGCACGCCAGACACCTTCATCTCAAGCTGATAAATGCGCTCGAAACCCGGCTCGGCGGCCACCTGTGGACGCAACACCTGGTGCAGGCGCAGGGTGTAGTCGGCATCCTCGCAAGCATAGATCGACGCCTTGGCCAGCTCAACTTCATCGAAGCAGATCTGCTTGGCGCCCTTGCCGCACAATTCTTCGTAGGTCGTGCCGGTAAGGCCCAGCCAACGCTGGGCGAGCTCTTGCATATTGACGCGCCGATGAGACTCAAGCACATAAGATTGCAACATGGTGTCTTCGGTAACCCCGGCCAGGGTAATTCCCTCGTTCTTGAAGACGTGGGTATCGTATTTGGCGTTGTGCAGAAGCTTGGCGGCCTTTGGGTCTTCGAGCCAGGGGCGCAAGCACTCCAAGGCTTCGTCCATGGGAAGTTGGCTAGGGTTGTCCGGCCCGCGATGCGCCAGCGGCACGTAGCAGGCGCGGCCCGGCTCCACCGACAACGACAGGCCGACAATACGCGCCTGCATGGGGTCTATGGAAGTGGTTTCGGTGTCGAGCGCCACCAGGTCGGCGTCGCGCAGGCGGGCCAGCCAGGCGTCCAGCGCTTCGCGGCTCTGGACGGTTTCGTACTCGACTTCGGCCGGCGCCTCGGGCAGCTCGGGAGCGATGCGTGCATCTTGCTCGGGAATGCGCTCGGCATCGCCGCTGAGTTCGCGCAGCCACGTACGAAAGCCGTACGCGTCATAAAGCTGGATCAGAGCCTGAGTGTCGGGCTGTTTGGGAACCAGATCGACAAGTTCGTCGTCAAAGAAGGGAATTTCGCAATCGAGCTTGATCGAAACCAGCTTGCGCGTCATTTCGAAGTTCGGAATGGCCTGGCGCAGGTTGTTTCCCGCTACACCTTTGATTTCATCTGCGTGAGCGATGAGATTATCCAGCGTATCGTAAGCATTGAGCCATTTGGCCGCGGTCTTGGGCCCTACTTTCTCAACCCCGGGGATATTGTCCACCGCGTCGCCTGTTAACATAAGGTAGTCGATGATCTGGTCTGGCCGCACACCGAATTTGCGCTGTACGCCTTCCACATCGGATTTTTCTCCGCTCATGGTGTTCACGAGCTCTACGTGCTCGCTCACCAGTTGGGCCATGTCCTTGTCTCCGGTTGATATCACCGTATGCACGCCCAGCGCCGTGGCGCGTCTTGCCAGTGTTCCGATCACATCGTCGGCTTCGACGCCTGATACGGCCAGCACCGGCCAGCCCAACGCCGCCACGACTTTATGTATGGGCTCGATCTGGGCGCGCAAGTCGTCCGGCATGTCGGGCCTGTGCCCTTTGTATTCCGGGTAGATGTCGTCACGAAAAGTGCCGCCCTTGGCGTCGAATACACAGGCCGCGTAGTCTGCCTTGTAATCCTGAAGCAGTCTACGTAACATGGAAACCACACCATAAAGGGCGCCAGTTGGCTCTTCTTTGGCATTACGCAGATCAGGCAAGGCGTGATAGGCACGATAGAGATAACTGGACCCATCAACAAGCAACAAGGTTTTTTTCATGACAGTAAATAAAATAATTCGCGCATCGGCGGCAGACCAAATTCCCCAGATTATGTCAGAGATGCAGGCGGCGGCGAATACACTCCAGCAGGTGGGTTGGGGCGTCAGCGTTTTTGGCAGCGCCCGAATCAAGCCCGATTCTCCGTATTACGAGTTAACCGAACAGTTGGGCCAGCGTCTGGCCCAGGCCGGCCTGCCTGTTATCGCGGGGGGCGGCCCGGGCATCATGGAGGCCGCCAACAAAGGGGCGTTTACGGCCGGCGGTACCAGTATAGGGCTTAACATCAGTCTGCCCCGCGAAACCACCAATAACCGCTACCAGACTCATAGCCTGCAATTCGAGTATTTTTATTCGCGCAAAGCCACCTTCTTCATGCACAGTGCGGCCTACATTGCCATGCCGGGCGGATTCGGAACGCTAGACGAACTCTTCGAGGTGATGACGCTTGTACAAACCCGTAAAGTGCCGCCCGCTCCGATTGTGCTCATGGGCGCCGAATTCTGGGCGGGGCTGTTCGACTGGATGCGACAACAACTGCTTACCCACAAGCTTATCGGCCCCAACGACCTCGACCTGGTCGTCATCAGCGATGACATCGACGAGGTAATGCAACAAATCGAAGACTTCTGCTCTGACTATGCCGAGCATCTGAGCACCGGCGCAATACTGCCCACAGAGTGAACCGCGCGGGTTCATCATGCCCGGATGCTTTTTTCGAGAGCCTTCTTCACCGGAGCCCCAGCGGGCGCCCGACGCGCACTGACGCACCGGGCAGCCGGTTATTTGCGTGACAGTGCTTGGGCCGCCAGATAGCCTGATCCGCCGCCCAGGCCTGGGCCGGGGTGCGTAGAGGCGCCGATGTGATAGACGTTTTTGTAGGGAGTTTTATGCGCCTTGGCGCCATTCGCCCCCGCAAAGGGACGCAGCCAGAAGAACTGGTCGGGCGAGCAAATGCCTGAATACGGATCACCCCCTACCAGGTTGCAGTTCAGGGCTTGAAGATCAGCCGGAGAAAAAGCACGCCTGCCAATAATTAAGCTGGAAAGCCCGGGCAGGACGGTTTCGATGCGCGCTTGCACGCGGTCGGCCATTGCCTCGCGCACCGCGTCGTTCCACATGCCATCGGCCGGCACGTCGATCTGCCCCGCGGCATCACCCTTGATGCGAGAGGGCATTTCTTGCAGTTGCAGCCATAGTATCCATTTTCCGTCGGGCGCCCTTGTTGGGTCGACCGCAGTCGGTTGGCCGATGGCCACCGTGGGGTTACGCGGCAATAGACCGTTATTGGCTTCAGCAACCGACATGGAGACAGACTCGAGGCTGTCGGCGAGGTGTACCAGGGGCACTTTCAGCATCTCTGGGTCGCTCCAGGGGGCCGGGCCATTCAAAGCGAAATGGATCTGCATGCAACCACGTCCAAATGCATAGGCTTCGGCTCGTTCGCGCACCGGCTGCGCAGCCTGGGGCAAAAGGCGTCCGTACAACTGGGGCGGAGTGACATTACATACCACCGCCTCGCTTGCAGCGTACACGGACTCACCGACTTTCACGCCTGTTGCACGATCGCCTGAAGTGAGCACTTCGGTTACCTCGGCGCTGGTGATAACCTGGCCCCCGTGCCGCTCGATAAGAGCCTGCAGGGCTTGCACGAGTTTCTGGCTGCCGCCCTTGACGACCGGCATGCCGCCGGCGACCACTGCCGCAAAGGTAAGCTTGCCGATCAGCGCCGAGGTGGCGTCGTCCGGGCCCAGACCCGTATGAAGCACCCAGGGGGCCATCATGGCGCGGCTTAGATCAGAAGAAAGTTCGCGGTCGCTCCAGCGCCGGAAGCTTTCCAGCGACTCGGCGGCATAGCCGAGCAAACCATCGGTACCGCGCTTGCGCCACTCGGAAAACAGCAGGCGGCCGACCTTCCAATCGTAGGGGGAATTACCCAACAGGCCGAAGGTGAGTGCGGCGTCCTTGCCGAAAAGCTGGCCAGCCATGGCGCCGAACGCCTTGCCATCGCCCGGGGCGACAGCCTCGATGCGTTGCACGGCGTCTTCTACATCTTGGCGCAGGGCCAGCGTGCGGCCATCCGGCATCGCCACACCAGTAGTGTAGCCATTGGAAACAAATTCTATTCCCAACGCCCCCAGATCGTCCTTGAGTTCGGGGTAGGCGGCGCCGCCCATGAACAAGGGGTACCACGAAGACAAGACTTCGTGTTGAAAACCCGGAAACAGCTCTTCGGTGCGTATGCATCCCCCTGGCCTGTCGTTACGCTCGAGAACGATTACCGACTTGCCCCACTTGGCCAGCAAAGCGGCGCACACCAAGGAGTTCATGCCGCTGCCGACGACGATGATCTGGGCTTCTTTCTTGCTCATGGGTCCTCCTGCGTTGCGACGTATTAGGGCACCAGGGCCAGCACGCGCAGCGGGCTGCCGGAACCGTTTTGGATTTTTAGCGGCGCCGAAATAATGACCGTGCCGGTGGGGGGAAGCTGGTCAAGATTATTCAGGCACTGCAGACCGTACTTTCCGGCGCCATGCATCAACGTGTGGCAAGGATAGGGCACCGACCAGCCGTACGACTGCCCCGCGTCGGTGTTGATGGTCTCTACGCCAAAGCCATGCACATTGCGCTCTTTGATCATCCATTCGACTGCTTCCTGACTGGGGCCGGGGGTGTGCGCGCCATCTTCGCGCATGTTGACGTACGAGGCGGGATCGCTAAGCCGCTGGGACCAACCTGTGCGGAACAAGACCCAACTGCCCTCTGGAATGCGGCCGTGCTTGGCCTCCCAGGCCTGAAGGAATTCGGGCGTCAGTACCCAGTCTTCGTTCTGGCTGACTTCCTCCGTGGCGTCCACCACCACAGCCGGAGCAATGAAGTTTTCCGGGGCAATGGTATCGACCGAGTTATTGGGAACGTCTTTGCCGGAAATCCAGTGTACGGGCGCGTCGAAGTGCGTGCCGGTATGTTCGCCACAGGTGAAGTTGTTCCAGTACCACGCCGGCCCCGCCTCATTGTATTGCGAGATGGTTTCAATCTTGAAGGCGGAAACCTGTCCGAACTCGGGCGGAAGCTGCAGGGGCGGGAAGTCGGGTGACAGCGTGTGAGTTAGGTCGATGACCTTGAAATCGCCCTTGGCCATAAGCTCGACGAAGCTGGGGGAAGTATTACTCATTGTGGTCTCCGTTAGGTTTTGTAAGATAATAGTAGAGGCGCTTGCGAACCCGCGCCCCCTGGGTTTGTCTGTATGGGTTTTATGTTCACTTAGTTTAAACTTAAATCATCCATGCAGTCATCTGCGCGAACCGCGCCCATCTTTGCCTAGGCGCGAACCGTTCCTTGGAGGTCTGCTTCCATGAACTTGCGGTCAATATCTACTTCTAAGGGCGAAACGCCCGTTCGACTCTTCCATTCCCGCGACCTTGACGAAACCCGCAGCTCGGTCGGTCGCGTCTTCAAGCCGCACGACCTTGGTGTATTGGGCCGGCGCCAAGAGCTTGATGCCTTTATGGACCATCTGCCGCTAGGCAATGCATCCATCAACCGCCTTTGCTACGGGGCCGACGTCAGCATCGAACCCGACTGCCTCAACGACTTCCT
>NZ_JBIQLE010000053.1:0-11841 GCF_044464525.1 Pusillimonas sp. | reverse complement strand
TTGGTTGCGACCCTGTTCCTGACCTTGAATATAGCGGCTGCCACGGCTACTACACTTGATAAAGCGGCTGATAAGGCGCCGACAAAGCCCATGCCCGTGGTGGCCAGTTTTTCCATCCTCGGCGATATGGTGGCTGAAATTGGCGGCGATTATGTTGAATTGACCAATATCATCGGCCTGGGGGGCGACGCCCATGCTTTTGAACCCACACCCGAGCATGCGCGCGCACTGGCGAACGCGCGCGTCCTGGTGGTAAATGGGCTGGGTTTCGAGACCTGGCTGCCGCGCCTTGTAGAGGCGTCGAATTTCCAGGGCTTGAAGATCGTGGCTTCTCAAGGTGTCGAGCCAAGACTGCTGGGTGACGAGGCCGCCACCCATACACATGCGGGCGATATTGATCCGCATGCTTGGCAAAGCCTTACCAATGGGATGATGTACGCGCGCAATATCGCTGCAGGGCTGGCCAAGGCCGACCCGGCGAATGCTTCGACCTATTCAGCGCGAGCTGATCGCTACATCGAAGAGATGAAAAAGCTGGACACGCAAGTGCGGCAAGCCCTGGACCAGATCGCGCCCGAACGGCGCAAGGTGGTCGTGCCGCACGATTCCTTGGGATACTTCGGCCAGGAATACGGCATCGAATTCATCCCGCTTGCGGGCATCTCAAGCCAGGCCGAGGCCTCTGCGCGCAATGTCGCGGCCATCGTGGATGAGATACGCTCGCTGGGCGGAGCGGCAGTGTTTCTTGAGGGCGCCACAAACCCAAGGCTGGTCGAACAAATAGCGCGCGAGACGGACGTATCGGTGGGCGGCACCTTGTATGCCGATACGCTCGGCGAACCCGACCAGCCGGCCGGAACCTATTTGGGAATGTTCAAGTGGAACGCCGGGCAGTTGATCTATGCCCTGACGCCAGCGCGTTGATGTTACTGCGTTGCCCGGCGCGAGCTAAGTTAGTCGCGCCGCCGCCCCGCGCGAGGGTGCGCCTGGTCATACGCTTTGGCCAGGTGCTGGAAATCTAGCCTGGTGTAGATTTGAGTGGTGGAAATGTTGGCGTGGCCCAGCAGTTCTTGCACGGCGCGCAGGTCTTGCGCGGATTGCAGCAGGTGGCTGGCAAAGCTGTGGCGCAGGCTATGCGGGTGCACGTTTACCGGCAGGCCGACCAGGGCCGCCACTTGATTCAATTGCCGTTGCACGACGCGCGGCGAAATACGCTTGCCGCGCGCGCCCACGAATAGAGCGGCATAGGTATCGGGGTCGAGTTCGGGCGAGGCTTCGCCGGCCAGCTTTGGTCGCGCTTCAAGCCAGCGAACTATAGCTTGGCAAGCCATTTTGCCCAGAGGAACGCTACGCTTTTTTCCGCCTTTGCCCAGTATGGTGGCTTCATTTTCTTCCAGCTGGATCCAGCTTTGCGATTCGTATTTTCCGCTGCGCAGGTAGCGCCAGTCGAGGCTGACAAGCTCGGCCAGGCGCAGGCCGCTTGAGTACAGCACTTCGAACATGGCCTGGTCACGGCATTCGATGGGGGTGGTGGGTTCGGGCAGGCCGGGGCGGTCGAGCAATACTTGTGCTTGCTCTACAGACAGGGCCTTGGGCAGGCTGCGCGGCACTTTGGGAGCGCGCACACCGGCGGCGGGGTTTTGAGCCATGCCGGCTTGGGGCGCCCACCATTTGAAGAAGCCGCGCCATGCGGCCAGGGCACGAGCCAGGCTGCGTGGCTGGTGGCCCTGGGCATGCAGGCGGGCAATGGCCTGGCGGATATGGCTTTCGGTGTAGTGTTCCAGGCTGGCGCCGGGGTGCAGCTGGGCCAGGTGGGCAAGATCGCGCCGATAGCCTTGTAGGGTATGGCTGGAATAGCGGCGGTTGCCGTGCAGGTATTCCAGCCATTGCCGCATTGGCTGCGGCAGATCGGCTATTGGCGTGACCATTTATGCGCTTTCAGGCGACATGTGTACCGGCGTGCGCAGGCGGCACAGGCTGGCGCTGGCCAGGTCGTTGATCGTGCTAAGGAAGTCGGTGGCCATGTCGGCAGTGAAACGTTCGGGGTCGTCTGACCCCAGCACCAGCAGTCCGAAGGGTTCGTCAGAGTCGGCCGGACGCAGGGCGACAATGGCCAGCGAAGCGGGCGGCGTGCCCAGCCAACCGGCGGCCTCTTGGTTTTGCATGGGCCCGCAATAGGGTTTGGCCAGGTCTCGGGCGTATTGGCGGATGCTGTCGGTGACGTCTTGGTTGAACTCGCTGTCGGCCAGCGCCGATAAACCCCACAGGCGCAGTGCGATGGCTTGCAGGTCGAACAGATCGCCCAGGCTGCGCACGATGTGGCCGGGCAGTTGGGTGGCGTCGTCTTCGGCCAGCATGCGGCAGCACCAGGCCATTAGCGTCTTGCTGATTTTTTGATTGCCGGCCGCATTGTGTATAAGCCCCGAAAGCTTCCATTCCAGGTCTTTGGTTTTGGCTCGCAGCGTCATGATCTGGCGCTCGCCAAGCGAAATGGCGCGGGTCTCGTGGGGATGGGGCACGCGCAGGTTGGCGAACAAGCCGGCGTGCTCTTGGAAGAAGTCGGGGTTGGTTTGCAGGAATTGGGCCACGTCTTCGGCGTTGAGGCTGGTGCTCATGGGTGCGGTACTTCCTTGAAAGGGATGGAATTTGTTAGGGCGTCGATATCGACCTGGCCGCTGAATACGCTGACAGCGGGGCCGGCAAGCTGTAGTTCGCCGCCGCGCCAGGTAATGGTTAGCGGCCCGCCCCGAGTATGGACCAGCACGGGGCTGTCGAGCAAGCCTCGGCGTATACCTGCAACGGCCGCAGCGCAAGCGCCGGTGCCGCAAGACAAGGTTTCGCCCGCGCCGCGCTCGAAGACGCGCAGCTTGATGGTGTGGCGGTCTATAACCTGCATGTAGCCGGCGTTGACGCGGTGCGCGAAGCGCGGGTGTGATTCGATGAAAGGGCCGGTTTGGCCCACGGGGGCGGTTTCCACGTTGTTCACAACTTGAACGACATGGGGGTTTGAAATGGCCACCACAGAAAGCGCCACCGTTTCGCCGTGCTGTTGCCGGGGAGAGTGCTCATCGTTATCTGCATGCGCGCCGCCCGAGTGATCGGGCGTGGCGCTGCGGGAAATGGAATCTGCGTTGCCCAGGCCTTTGAAGCTGCCCGGTAGCGGCAACAGCCACAGTGTGTCTTCGCCGCAAGGACGCGAGTCCAGGCCCTGGGTGTCGAATCCGGCATCGGCGGGGTCGAAACGTGTTCGGCCCATGTCGACGGTTACTTCGCCGGTGGGCGTTTCGGTAAGCGTGATGAGGCCGGTGCTGATTTCAGCCCGCAACGGGTTGCGGCCCGATAGCTTCTGTTCATGTACGAAGCGCACGAAGCAGCGTGCGCCGTTGCCGCAATGCTCTACTTCGCCGCCGTCGGCGTTGAAGATGCGGTAGCGGAAATCGGCCTCGGGGTGCCGGGGCGGCTCGACCAGCAGGATTTGATCCGCACCAATGCCGAAATGCCGATCGGCCAGCGCGCGGGCGCGCTGCGGCGTCATCTCGATGGATTGACGCACGCCGTCCAGCACAACGAAATCGTTGCCGGCGCCCTGCATTTTGGTGAAATTCCAGATCATGTTGGTGTTGAGTGGCTGTTCGAACGCGGTTTGAGTGAAAGCGATGCATTCATATTGGCTATTGCATCAAGCACGGGATATTGTTGCAGTTAAAGCACAAGGGCCGGACGCGCGTGAGGCCATTTTCAATATGGCCGCTCTTCGCCCGGCGGACGGGTCTTGAAGCGGCGATGTACCCAATAATACTGCGCCGGGTCGGGTTCGACCCAGGATTCAATCAGGCAATTCAAGCGCGCGGTGGCCTCTTCCAGTGACTGTTCCCCAGGAAAGTCGGCAATGGGCGGCAGTACGTCGACATGGTAGTGCCCTGTCTCGATGTCAAGCCGATTGACGATGGGCACGACGGCCGCCTTCCACGTCCTGGCAATTTGCGCGGTGGTAAGCAGGGTGGCGGCTGGAACGCCGAAAAAAGGCGCGAATACGGCGCCTTCGGTGCCCCAGTCCATGTCGGGCAGGTAGTACACGGGCACGCCGTTGCGTAATTGGCGAATCAGGCCCCGCACGCCGTCGCGCCGGCTGATCAGGTGCACGGTATTGAAGCGCCCCCGGCCGTGGCGCACCAGTTGGTCTACTTCAGGGTCGCTTTGCGGGGTGTACAGGGTGGCCGAGGTTTCTAGAAAGAGGGTCAGGCGCGTGGCGGCGGCATCCAGGCCGATGAAGTGCGGAGCAAGCAGAATGATGGGTTTTTTGGCGTCAAGCAGGGCCTGCAGATGCTCAAGGCCGGATATCGATATGGTGTCTTCGATGCGCCGGCGTTCGCCGAACCACAGCAGGCCGCGATCGACCACCGACTGCGCCAGCAACTGAAAGTGCTTGCGCAGCATGGCTTCGCGTTGTTGCTCACTGTGTTGGGGAAAGCAGATTTTTAGATTGGTGCGTACGATGTGCGCCCGCGAGCCCAGCAGGCGCGGCGTGAGCCAGCCCAGTATGCGACCCCAGCGCAAGCGAGTGCGGGTGGGGCGACGGCCGAAGTACGAGAATATGGCGCTTAGCAGGCGGGTCTTGTTTACTTTCATGCCGCGACCAACATCAACTCTTGTTGTCCGAGCCGGCCGCGCGCTCTTCGTTCGGCGCGCTGGCTGCAAATGTGTCGCACGAGCTTTCGGTGTGCTGCGCGGCTGCTTGCCCCGTAACACCAGCAGCGGGCGGCGGCGGGGCGCCGGCGGGTGTCTTGTAGCGGTTGTAGCTCCATAGGTATTGCTCGGGAAAGCGTCGTATGAGGCTTTCCATGGTTTGATTGATAAGAGTGGCCTGCTCCAGCGGGTCGGTGGGGAAGGGGTCGGGCAGGCGCAGATAGTGTATGCGCCATCCCTTGCCGTGCGGAAGGCGTTCGCCGGCGGTCAAGATAACCGCCACGCCGGTTTGTGCGGCCAGCTTGCCGGCCAGGGTCATGGTGTAGGCGGGGCGGCCAAAGAAGGGCGCCCACACGCCGTCACCCTGTGCCGGCGCCTGGTCAGGCAGCATGCCCACGGCTTCGCCGCGCTTGAGGGCGCGCACGAACTCGCGCACGCCCTGCATGGTGGCGGGAACGGCGCGCAGCGCCGACGTGTTGCGGGCGCTTTCCATTACCGGCGCCAGAACCTCTTTGCGCGGCGGACGGAACATGACAGTGATGGGGCCGTGCAGTGTCTGGTAGCGGCCGGCGATCTCGAAGCAGCCCAGGTGGGGGGTAAGGTAGAGAATGCCGCGCCCTTCGGCCAGGGCTGTTTCGACCACGGCGTTGTCGTTGCTAACTGTTTTTGCCAGGCTTTGCTCGTTGCGCAGCCACACTTTGGGCAACTCCATGACCATGGCGCCGGCCTCGGCGGCGGCACGTCCGGCAAACGCAGGGTCGGTGTAGCCGGCCTGGCGTGCATGCTCTTGGATGCGATGACGGTATTTGCCCGGCTTGGCATAGGCGATGCGCCCGGCCATGCGGCCCACTGCGTGCAGTAAAGGCAGCGGCAGCCACGCCAGAAAACGGAATACGGTCAACAGCATGAAACCCTTATAACCCTTTTGTAATTATTGATAAGAAGCCCAGTGCGGTATTTTCGCTTAAAATGCGAGCTATCGCTGAGTTAACCGACAACTTGCGGAGCGATGACGACATCGGGCTTGCTCAATTCGTCTAAATACTGCTAAAGCGTCGCGCCCCGTGTAGCAAGCCGTTCAAGCCGAGGTGCAACGCGTTTCGTTCAACACTAACGAGCCGTTGCAGGCTCATAGGACGCATCGCCGTGGTAGCTAATAAAGATTTCCTCTTCACTTCTGAATCTGTTTCCGAAGGCCACCCCGACAAGGTCGCCGACCAGATTTCTGATTCCATCCTCGACGCCATTCTTACCCAAGACCCGTATGCGCGGGTGGCCGCCGAAACCCTTACCAATACGGGCCTGGTGGTGCTGGCTGGTGAAATCACCACCACCGCCAACGTAGACTATATCCAGGTGGCGCGCGACACGATCAAGCGCATCGGTTACGACAACACCGACTATGGCATCGACTACAAGGGTTGCGCCGTGCTGGTGGCCTACGACAAGCAGTCGCCCGACATCGCCCAGGGCGTCGACCGCAACCCCGAGGCCAATATGGACCAGGGCGCTGGCGACCAAGGCCTTATGTTCGGCTACGCCTGCGATGAAACGCCCGACTACATGCCCGCCGCCATCTGGTATTCGCATCGTCTGGTGCAGCGCCAAAGCGAGCTTCGCAAAGACGGGCGCCTGCCCTGGCTGCGTCCCGACGCAAAGTCGCAGGTTACTTTCCGCTATGTCGACGGCAAGCCAGTCGAAGTGGACACGGTGGTGCTTTCCACCCAGCATTCGCCCGATATCTCGCAGGCCGACATCCGCGAGGCGGTCATCGAAGAAATCATCAAGCCCAGCTTCCCCAGCGGCCTGCTTACGGCACAAACCAAGTTCATGATCAACCCCACGGGCATCTTCGTCATTGGCGGCCCCCAGGGCGATTGCGGGCTTACCGGCCGCAAGATCATCGTCGATACCTATGGCGGCGCCTGCCCGCACGGCGGCGGCGCTTTCTCGGGTAAAGACCCTTCCAAGGTCGACCGCTCGGCGGCCTACGCCGCGCGCTACGTGGCCAAGAACATTGTGGCGGCGGGCCTGGCAAGCCAGTGCCAGGTGCAGATCAGCTACGCCATTGGCGTGGCCGAGCCCATCAATATCACGGTCAATACCTACGGCACGGGGGCAACCAGCGACGAGCAAATTGCAATGCTGGTGCGCGAGCACTTCGACCTGCGGCCGAAGGGTATTATCAACATGCTCGACCTTCTGCGCCCCATTTACGCCAAAACGGCGGCCTACGGCCACTTCGGCCGTGCCGAACCCGAATTTTCCTGGGAAGCCACCGACAAGGTGCAGGTACTTAAGAAAGCGGCCTGATCGCCGGCCACAGCCTCCCGGCTTATGCATTGCGCGCCTTGTTTTGGCGGGGCGCCATGCTTTGTATAAGCGCGGGGCCTTGCTCTTTATCTGTGTCCCCGGGATGTAGCAGCCGGGCTTTGCGACGCGGCGGCGGCCTTGTCGGAGATCGTGCGCGCTTGGGTGGATTAGGAGTTTTTATGGCCGACAATGGCAAGTGGACGCCCGACGAAACGGGACGCGACCCTTCTTTCAATCCTGATGAACGCGACTCGCCCTGCGTGGCGGTGTGCTCAACGCTTTACGATGATGTCTGCCGGGGTTGCGGGCGCACGGTGATGGAAGTGGCGAACTGGGTGTTTTTCTCGGAAGAAGAAAAGCGCGCTGTGTGGGAAAGAATACTTAAAGAAGGGTATCCAAGACGGAATGGATAAATAGTGAAAGATAACGCTGTGCCTGCCATGCCGCCCGACCGTGACGACGAAGCCTCAGCCGAGAAACGAGACATGACAGAGCGGTTGTCTGAGCCGACCGAACAGTCGTCCAAGCCTGTTTCCGCTGCAGGGACAGGTTCGGCGCCTGAAACCCGGCTTGCCCAGAGCGTCGATGCAAGCCATAAGGGCAAACCTCGCACCGGTACGGGGAAAAGACGTGCGACGCAGCTGATATTGCTGATTACGATCACCTACGTGTCGATGAATTTGCGGGCTGCCTTGATTGGCGTGGGGCCGGTTGTCGATTCGATTCGGACGGGCTTGGGGTTATCGGGCACAGAGCTGGGTGTGCTGTTTACCTTGCCGGTTTTGTGCTTCGCGATATTTGCGCCGTTTGCGCCGCGCTTGTTGCGTCTGCAAACGCCCGAGCGCCTAATTCTGTACAGCTTGGTGGCCCTCACCGCGGGCATAGCGCTGCGCAGCACGCTGGGGTCGTTGGGTTTGTTCGCCGGCACTTTCCTTCTGGGGCTGGCTATTAGCGTGGTCATGGTGATTTTACCGGGCCTGATCAAGCGGCATTTTCCCGTTAACGCTAGCTTGATGATGGGGCTGTACTCCACGGCGTTGGCGGCGGGCGCGGCGACGGCCGCGGGTGTCGCGGTACCCCTCGAGCTTTGGCTGGGCGACTGGCGTTTCTCTTTAGGGTTCTGGGTGGTGCCGGCTTTGCTGGCCGTCTTGGTATGGGCCCCTCAGGTAAAACACGAAACCACTCTCGACATGCCCAGGCCCGGCGCCGAGCCGCGCTTGCGCAAGAGTTGGCTGGCGTGGCAGGTGACGCTCTTTATGGGAACGCAAAGCGCAGTCGCCTATTGCGTGTTCGGCTGGCTGCCGCTGATACTTATCGAGCGCGGGCTTAGTGCGGTGGATGCTGGCTTTGTGCTGGCCGGGCTGATGACACTGCAGCTTTCCACCTCGATCGCAGGGCCGTGGCTGGCAACACGTGGCCGCGACCAGCGGCCGATGATTTTTCTCTTCTTGATGCTGGTGCTGGTAGGCCTGCTGGGCATGATCTATGCCTCGATGGACATGATCTATTTCTGGGCGATGGTGTTTGGCCTGGGCTTTGGCGGCATGTTCAGCGTGGCCATGTCTTTGCTGGTGCTGCGCTCACCCACCCCCCAGGTGGCGGCTTCGCTTTCCGGCATGGCGCAAGGGGTGGGCTACCTTATCGCAGCGGCCGCGCCCCTGGTGGTGGGGATGCTGCACGAATACACGGGCGACTGGAACGCCGTGATGGCGTTTTTGGTGTTCTTGATCGTGGCGGCCATGTGGTCGGGGCTGCTGGCCGGACGGGCGCGGCTTATTCAGTAATCGGCTACAATTGACGCCACTTTTCCTGAGGAGCGCTGCGACGGGTGCAGGCGGGCCATTATTGGCGTTCGCTGCCCCGCTAGGCTCAGGATTCTTTAGCATTTAACGGCGCTCATCATCTCCTGAATGCAGGCGAAGATGAGCCAAGCCGTTCAAACCTCTTCGTCCTGCACAGGTTTACTGGGAATCTCCATGAACACTGTTGCCGACACCACTTTTTCTGATTACAAGATCGCCGATATCTCGCTGGCCGAATGGGGCCGCCGCGAAATCGCCATTGCCGAAACCGAAATGCCTGGCCTGATGGCCACCCGCGAAGAATACGCTGCCGCCCAGCCCCTGAAAGGCGCGCGCATTGCGGGCAGCCTGCACATGACCATCCAGACCGCGGTGTTGATCGAAACACTGGTGGCGCTGGGCGCCGAGGTGCGCTGGGCTTCGTGCAATATCTTCTCTACCCAAGACCACGCCGCCGCGGCGATCGCTGCCGGCGGAACCCCCGTGTTCGCCATCAAGGGCGAGACGCTTGAAGACTACTGGCAGTACACCCATCAGATATTTGATTGGCCCCAAGGCCGTCACGCCAACATGATCCTTGACGACGGCGGCGATGCCACCTTGCTGCTGCACCTGGGCGCGCGCGCCGAGAAAGACATATCGGTGCTGGCCAAACCGGGTAGCGAAGAAGAGCGCGTTATGTTTGCGTCCATCAAGGCCAAGCTGGCCACCGACCCAAGCTGGTATTCCGAGCGTCTGGTGACAATCCAGGGTGTTACCGAAGAAACCACCACGGGCGTGCATCGCCTGTACCAGATGGCCAAAAAGGGCGAACTGGCCTTTCCGGCCATCAACGTCAACGACTCGGTCACCAAATCCAAGTTCGACAACTTGTACGGCTGCCGCGAATCGCTGGTCGACGGTATCAAACGCGCCACCGACGTTATGGTGGCCGGCAAGATCGCCGTGGTCTGCGGCTTTGGCGACGTTGGCAAGGGTTGCGCCCAGGCGCTGGCCGCGCTGCGCGCCCAGGTTTGGGTTACTGAAGTTGATCCCATCTGCGCCTTGCAGGCATCGATGGAAGGCTACAAGGTGGTAACCCTGGAAGAAGCCGCCGACAAGGCCGACATCTTCGTTACCGCCACCGGCAACTACAACGTGATCACGCGCGGGCACATGGAGCGCATGAAAGACCAGGCCATTGTCTGCAACATCGGCCACTTCGATAATGAAATCGACGTTGCCGGCGTTGAAGACCTGCAATGGGAAGAGATTAAGCCCCAGGTGGATCACATCATCTTCCCCGACGGCAAGCGCGTCATCCTGCTGGCCAAGGGCCGCCTGGTCAACCTGGGATGCGCCACCGGCCACCCCTCGTTCGTGATGTCGGCGTCGTTCACCAACCAAACCATCGCCCAGATCGAACTGTTTACGCGGGGCGACGCCTACGCCAAAGGCCAGGTATATGTTCTGCCCAAGCATCTCGACGAAAAAGTGGCGCGCTTGCACCTGAAGAAACTGGGCGTGCAGCTTACCGAACTTAGCCCCGAGCAGGCCGACTACATCAACGTACCCGTCAATGGCCCGTTCAAACCCGAGCATTACCGCTATTAAGCGCTAATCAAAAAACAGCCGGATCGCGCGCCGGGTTCACGGCGCGATGTCCGGCACTATAGGAGCCCGACCATGGAAATTCTGCTTATCTGGATTCTAAACGCGGTGGCCTTGCTAATCGTCGCCTACATTTTGCCGGGCATAACGGTCGCATCATTCTGGGCAGCGCTGATAGCGGCGCTGGTGTTGGGCTTGCTCAATACCTTGGTCAAGCCAGTGCTTATACTGCTTACCCTGCCGGTTACCATCGTCACGCTGGGCTTGTTCCTGCTCGTCATCAACGCCCTGGTGTTCTGGTTCGCAGGTTCCGTGCTAAAGGGCTTTCATGTCAACGGCTTCTGGTGGGCCATGTTGGGCGCACTGGTCTACAGCATTATTTCGGGCCTGCTCTCGCGGGTTATCGCTTAAATGAGTTCTTTGTTTAGTTTAGAGTTTTTCCCCCCGCGCGACAACGCCGCCCAGGAAAAACTCATCCGTTCGGCCAAGCAGCTTGAGGCTTTGCAGCCCGGATATGTCAGTGTCACTTTCGGCGCGGGCGGCTCCACCCGCAGCGGCACCGCCGACGCCGTCGGAATCTTGCAAAAGCTGGGCTTCGATGCTGCGCCCCACCTTTCCTGCATCGGCGCCACTCGCGCCGTGCTGGCCGATATCCTGCAAGCCTACAAACAGCAGGGCGTACGCCGCATCGTGGCGTTGCGGGGCGACCTGCCTTCCGGCATGGGCGGCGACACCGGCGAGCTTCACTACGCCAGCCAACTCGTGCGCTTCATTCGCGAAACCACAAACGACTGGTTCCACATCGAGGTGGCCGCGTACCCCGAGATGCACCCCCAGGCCCGCAACGCCGCCGCCGACCTGGACTATTTCATCGAAAAAGTACAGGCCGGCGCCGATGGCGCCATCACCCAATACTTCTTCAGCGCCGAGGCCTATTTCGACTTCCTCAACCGCGCCCGCGCGCGCGGCGTGACGGTGCCCATCGTGCCGGGCATCATGCCCATCACCAACAGCACCCAACTGCTGCGCTTTTCTGACATGTGCGGAGCCGAAGTGCCACGCTGGATACGCCTGCGTCTGGCCGAATTCGGCGACGACAAAGCCTCCATCCGTGCCTTCGGCGAAGAAGTCGTCAGCCGCTTGTGCCAAACCTTGCTGGACCAAGGGGCCCCAGGCCTGCACTTCTACACCCTCAACAACGCCCAGCCCACCCTGGCCATCACGCGCAACCTAAGCGTTCCAAGCACCGTAGCTGCTTAGAAGTTTCCGTCATCGTCAGCATCTAACTTCAGGGCCAGGGGCGGCATATAGTTCTTTGTCCGTTCAGCGCGCGCCGAATTTCTCGTGCCCAGGCGGGGGAAGTCGACGACAGCCTGTCTGAGCTCCGAAGCGCGCAGCGCTGAGGGCAATGGAATGGACGCCTCCACCCGGTTTCGGCATATAAAGATCC
>NZ_JBIQLE010000052.1:0-12810 GCF_044464525.1 Pusillimonas sp. | reverse complement strand
CATTCCATTGCCCTCAGCGCTACGCGCTTTGGAGCTCAGACAGGCTGTCGCCGACTGCCCCCGCTCTCCCTTCGGTAGCACGCAGCGCCCTCCGACGCCCGGGGCGAAGTACGTTGCCCCCGGCAGCTTGGGCCAGGGATTGGTGGTCTTTCACTTTTTTTAGTGGAGATCGTTGAGGGGAATAGCCTCGGAGGAATAGGTGGGTGCGCGCGAAGAGATCTAGGTGTCGACAGGCATGATGTATGCGACTTGATCGATTGCAACTGCGCAGTCGGGAATGGTCGGTATGAGCTGCGGGAGTCAGGGTGTCTGCCGGCTAGTTGGCGGCTTCCCATTCGTTCAGCGCACGCTGGGCCTCGGCTGAAAGCGATTCCGCCGGAATTTCACTTTTCGATTCAAAGATCATCAAAGCGTAAGGCTCGGCCAGCGCGGCGGCTTGCTTGCATAAGGCCAGCTCTTCGCCCTGGGAGGGCGAGTGATTGCGCCAGAAGTTGATGGCGGCTTCCAGTTCGGTCAGGGAGTATGAGCGTGACATGATTAGACGCTGGGTGTCGGTTCAGTTTAAGCTTACAGCATACTCAGTGATGGGCATCATCACCAATTTCTTGCAGGAAGCCGCCATGAACAGCCAGAACAGCAATCCTTTCGTCCTGCCGGGCTTTGGTCAGGCCGGCGATTATTCCCAGAATCCCTTGCTGGCCAGCATGGAAATGATGCGCCAGGCGTGGCAAGGCCTGGCGACTTCGGGCGTGCTGGCTCAGCCGCCCGTTTCGCCCGCGCTCACTACTGAAGACCTTGATCGTCGCATCAGCGATTTGCGGGCGGTCGAGAATTGGCTGCGGTTGAATATGTCGATGCTGACCAGCTCCATCCAGGCGCTCGAAGTGCAGCGGGCCACTATTGCAACCCTCAAGTCTTTTGCTAATGTTCCCGGCGTGCCCAGCGAGGGTGGCGATAATCCCTCGCCTCTCGAGGTGGCTCTGGGCATCAAGCCATCGGGACAGGCCAAGATAAAGACGCCGACGCAAGCACATCCGGATACGGCAGCGGCGCCGGAAACTTCGGCGGGTTCCGCCGGCGGCGCGGCTGCGACGCCCGGGGGCTTTCAGGCCGATCCGGCGGCGCTTTCGGGTGCTGCCCAGGGTTGGTGGGATATGTTGCAGCAGCAGTTCGACACGCTGGCGGCGGCGACGGTGGCCGGCATGCAGGAAGCGGGCGCCGCAGCGGGTGCGGCCGGGTCAAAGGGCGCAGCAACGCGCACGGCGGCCGCCAAGCGTGCACGCAAAGCGGCTGCGAATTCGCCGGCTGCCGGCGCTAAGCGCGTGGCCGGCAAAAAAGCCGCGGTAAAGAAAAAAGCCACGAAAACGGTGCGCAAGAGCGCTGCTCGTTGAAATCGCACGGCCCGATCCTGATGGCGCCGATCCTGCGGTCTGTCTATCGGTATTTGCTCATTGGCGGCACTCCTCCATTTTCAACACTCGTCTTATAGAAACATGCTGAATATTGTGATTTTGGCCGCAGGCCTGGGCAAGCGCATGCAGTCCGACCTGCCCAAAGTGCTTCATCCGATTGCGGGCAAACCCATGCTCGCCCACGTTCTGGACAATGCCCGGCAACTGGAGCCTGATCGCATCGTCGTCGTGGTTGGCCACGGAGCCGAGCGCGTGCAAGAGGCTTTCGCCGGCAATGCCGACCTGAGTTTTGTGGTGCAAAGCCCGCAGCAGGGCACCGGCCATGCCGTGCAACAGGCAACGCCGTTGCTGTTGCAGGGCGACGCCGAGCAGGATACTACGCTGGTGTTGTATGGCGACGTTCCGCTGGTGCAGGCCGCCAGCCTGGCCGGCCTGATCAAGGCCCGAGAGGGCGGCATGGCGATCTTGACTGAAAAGCTGGCCGACCCCACGGGTTATGGCCGCATTGTGCGTGATGACAACGGGAAAGTGATGCGCATTGTCGAGCACAAGGATGCTTCAACGGCGGAGCTTGATATCGACGAAGTGAATACTGGAATCCTTGCCGCGCCCACTGCGCGCCTGGTGGACTGGCTTGGCCGCATCGACAACAACAACGCTCAGGGCGAGTACTACCTAACCGATGTGGTCGGGCTTTCGGTTGCCGACGGCGTGCCCGTGGGCGCGGCTCAAGCGGGCGCGTCCTGGGAAACCCTGGGCGTCAACAGTCGGGCACAGCAGGCGCAACTGGAGCGCATTTGGCAGGGCGAGCAAGCCCGGCGTCTGCTTGAGCAGGGCGTTACCCTGGCAGACCCGGAACGTTTCGATCTGCGCGGTACGCTTCAGTGCGGTCGTGACGTCTTCATTGATGTCGGCTGTGTTTTTGAAGGTGACGTCGTGCTGGCGGACGGCGTGCGTATTGGGCCGCATTGCGTCATCAGTCAGGCCGGCATTGAGGCGGGCGCGGTAATCGAGGCCTTCAGCCACGTGCATGATGCCTCGGTGGGGGCGCAAGCCCGAGTGGGGCCATATGCGCGCTTGAGGCCGGGCGCCGAGGTAGGCATCGAGGCCCAGGTCGGAAATTTTGTTGAAATCAAGAAGAGCAGGCTGGGTCGTGGGGCGAAAGTCAGCCATCTTTCATACATTGGCGACGCCTTGGTGGGCGAGCGGGTCAATATTGGCGCTGGCACCATCACCTGCAATTACGATGGCGTCAATAAATTCCAGACCGTCATCGAAGATGACGCTTTCATTGGCTCTGACAGTCAGTTGGTGGCTCCGGTAACTGTTGGCCGCGGCGCTACGCTGGGGGCGGGTACCACCTTGACCAGGGACGCGCCGGCGGGCCAGTTGACTTTGTCTCGCTCGACGCAAAAAGCCATCCCGGGCTGGACCCGACCCACCAAGAAAGACTAGCGTGCAAAGCAAGCAGCCGGCGCCACGCGAGGCCGCTCATCCCGACGGCCTTGAGGCGCCTCGCCGCTATTGGGCGGTGCTCACCATCCTCGTGGGCGTCTTGTTCGCCTCGATGGACATGACCATGGTCAACGTGGCGCTGCCCAAGATCGCCAGCGACATGGCGATAGACCCCGGCCTGGTGGTATGGATAGTCATTGCTTACAGCCTGGTGATCGTTGTGACCCTGCTGCCTTTGTCGGTGGTCAGCGAGCGCATGGGTTCGCAGCGCATGTATCTGCTGGGCGCGCTGATTTGCATGGTGTCGGCATTGGCTTGCGCGCTGTCCACCACCTTTCTGGGGTTGTTGTTGTCGCGCATGTGCCAGGCTGTGGGCACCTCGATGTTGATGTGTCTATTTGGCGGCCTGGTGCGTAATACCTATCCCATGCGCATGATGGGCTTTGGCATAAGCCTGAATTCTTTGGTGGTGGGTTCGGCGGCGGTCGTCGGGCCAAGTATCGGCGCCTTCATTCTGGAATACGCTGCCTGGCAATGGGTATTCGTCGTTTTTCTTCCGCTGTGCATGTTGATGATTTATGGCGCCCGCTTTTTGCCCGATCTGCCACGCATCAAGCGTCGTTTTGATTGGATCAGCTGCATCCTGAGCATGCTGACGCTGGGCTTGTTCATCAGCGGGCTCGACATGCTTGTGCATGCAACGTGGCAGGCATTGGGGTTCTTGCTGGTGGCGGGCGTATGTGCGGTTGCTCTGGTGCGGCGTTCGTGGGACCAGACAGCGCCGCTGGTACCCATCGACCTCTTGCGCATTCCACCCGTGGCCTACGCCGTAGCCGCATCGGCGTGTTCTTTTGCCGCCCAGATGGGGTCGTTCGTTGCGCTGCCCTTTTATTATCTCAATGTCCTGAACTATAGTTATTCAGACGTTGGTATCTTGCTTGGTGTGTGGGCTGTCGGCACCGCGGTGATGGCGCCGGTTTCGGGCTGGATGGCCGATCGATACCAAGTAGCTGTGTTGTGCGCCATAGGCGCAGCGTGCATGGCAATGGGGCTGGGATGGGTCAGCGTGCTGCCTGTGGATGCGGCGTTTGGATGGCATGCGGCGGCCATGTTGATGGCTGGAGTGGGATTCGGTTTCTTCCAAAGCCCCAACAATCGTGCGTTGCTTACCGGCGGGCCACGGCGGCGCAGCGGCGCCGCGGGCGCTTTGCAGGCCACCACGCGAGTGTTTGGCCAAAGCTTCGGCACAGCGCTGGTGGCCATCGCCTTCAACCTTAGCGTATCGCACGGCGCCACCCTGGCCGTGGTAACTTCGATGCTGTGCGCGGTGGGTGCACTGGCCGTCAATATTGCCCGCTTTTACAGCCCGGCCCCCGATAGCGAGCTTTGAACTTCCATGCGCATATTGCAGCTTAATTTCGAACGAGGATGGCGCGGCGGCGAGCGTCAGACGCTGTTGACCATGAAACAGTTTCGCGCTGCCGGCCATCACGCGGCTTTGTTGGCGCGGCGTGGCGAGCCCCTGGCGCGGGCCGCACGCGCCGAGGGCTTCGAAGTTTACGAGGCCGGCGGTGTGGCCTCGTTGTGTTTTCGATTGTTGAGCGTGGCGCGCGGTTTCGACGTGCTCCATGCACAGACCGCCAACACGCTGACCTGGCTGGCCTTGCTGAAGCCGCTATTGCGCCGGCCGATTGCATTTACACGGCGCACGGCGTTTCCCGTAACCGAAAAAAAACAAAACAAGACACGCTGGAAATGGCGCAGGGTCGATCTGTTGGCGGCTATCAGCGAGGCGGCCGCCGCCGAGCCGCGCCGGCTTGGCGTCACTGTTGAAGTCATTCCCAGCGCCATTGAAGCCAAGCCGTTTGATCTGGATCATGCACGTGATTTTTCCGAGCGTTTCGGCTTGCCCGGGCGCAAGGTGATCGCCACAGTTGCGGCGCTGACACGCGAAAAAGACCCTTGCACGCTGGTGCGCGCCGTACATGAACTAAGCCGGGTACGCGACGATTTTGTTTTCCTCCACTTGGGCGGTGGCGGAGATGCCGAACAGGCCGCTAGGGAATTGACTACGGAACTGGGGATAGAAGACATCTACATCTTTGCCGGCTTTCATGAAGGCGTCGAAGATCTCTACCGCCTGATGGATGTCTTTGTGCTGGCATCCACCCACGAAGCACTGGGCAGCAGTGTTTTGGACGCTTTCTTGTGTTCCGTGCCTGTGGTGTCCACCAACGCGGGCGGCTTGGCCGAAGTGTTGGCCGATAACCGGGGGCTGTTGTGTGAAGTGGGCGATCATAAAGCCCTGGCGCTGGCCATGGGCCGCATCCTGGATGATGCCCAGTTGCGCAATCGTCTATCGCAAAAAGCCCATGCTTTCGTCATGGAGCAACACGACCCGCGGCGCATGGCACATCGTTATCTTGACGCTTACCAGGCAATGCTTACGCGTTACGAAGCCCGGGGCTGATCGGTATCCTGGCGTTTAATTGCGTGATGAAGCACTGATGGTTACGGGCATGCGTGTCTCGAACTTGCTGCGGTGGATGGAAAAAAACGTGCGTACGTTGCGCACATTGGCGTCAGAGGTAAACGCGCGATGCGCCATGGCGTGATACGACGGCATGTCGGCCACCTGCGCCATCAATATGAAGTCGGGGCCTTGCGACACCCGATAGCACTGCAAGATGGCTGGTTCCGCCACCGCGCGTTCTTCAAAAGCA
The DNA here is from genome assembly GCF_044464525.1 of Pusillimonas sp. NCBI lineage: Bacteria > Pseudomonadati > Pseudomonadota > Betaproteobacteria > Burkholderiales > Alcaligenaceae > Pusillimonas > Pusillimonas sp. The sequence continues at coordinate 7,220 of NZ_JBIQLE010000052.1, read as the reverse complement.
TGCAGGTTTTCGGTGGTTTGCACATCAAGCGTCACTTCAATAATGGCGGTCAGGGTATTGCCCACTTTTTCGGGGTTGACAATGGCCACCTGTTTTTCAATGACGCCGCTTTCGCGCAGCCGGCGCACCCGCCGCAAACAAGTGGGCGCCGAAGCATGCACCCGCTGCGCCAACTGATGATTGGTTAGCGAAGCGTCTACTTGCAATTGCTCGAGGATGCGTAGGTCGAGCTCGTCCAGCTGTAACTCTGTGTTCATTTCGTAAAATTAGTAGTTATTTTTGAAATATTATTAATTGTGCCATGAGTGAAGAAATAAAAGAACATATATTCAATAAATAAGAAATCTTATTTCTCGATAGGTTAAGCACAATAGGCTCTATTGGTTTATTCAAGGAGCTCAGGCTTATGTGCGGAATTGTCGGCGCGGTGGCGCAGCGTGATGTAACCCCGGTTTTGGTCGAAGGCCTGAAGCGGCTCGAGTATCGCGGCTACGACTCTTGCGGCGTAGCGGTGTATGCCGACGGCGGCTTGCGTCGCACCCGCAGCACCCAGCGCGTGGCCGAGCTCGAGCGCGAAATTCAAAAAGAGAGCCTTGCCGGCTTTACCGGCATTGCTCATACCCGTTGGGCCACGCACGGCGCGCCGGCCACCCACAACGCCCACCCGCATTTCTCTGGGCAGGGCCGGGGTGAACCCCGCATCGCCCTGGTTCATAACGGCATTATCGAAAACTACGACGAATTGCGGGTAGAACTGCGTGCAGCCGGCTACGAGTTCGAAAGCCAGACTGATACCGAAGTTATTGCCCATTTGGTCGACCATAATTACGACGGCGATCTATTTACCGCGGTGCAGCAAGCGACGCAGCGGCTTGAGGGAGCTTATGCCATCGCCGTTTTCTGCCGCGACGAACCGCACCGGGTCATAGGCGCACGTCACGGCTCGCCCCTGGTGGTAGGCCTTGGCCAGGATGAGAACTTCCTGGCTTCTGATGCGTTGGCGCTGGCCGGTACCACCGACCAGATCATTTACCTTGAAGACGGCGACGTCGTCGACCTGCAGCTGGCGCGCGTATGGATTGTTGATAGCGACGGCCGCCAGGTAGAGCGCACCGTGCATACGGTGCATTCGCATACCGCCGCCGCCGACCTTGGCCCTTATCGCCACTACATGCAAAAAGAGATTTTCGAGCAGCCCCGCGCGGTAAGTGACACCCTGCAAGACATTGAATCCATCACGCCTGAGCTGTTCGGCGATGGTGCGTATAAAGTCTTCAAGGAAATCGACAGCCTGCTCATTTTGGCTTGCGGCACCAGCTTCTACGCGGGGCTTACCGCCAAATACTGGATTGAATCCATTGCCAAGATTCCGGTCAACGTAGAGATCGCCAGCGAATACCGCTACCGCGACAGCGTGCCCAACCCGCACTCTCTTGTGGTTACCATCTCGCAATCGGGCGAAACCGCCGACACCCTGGCCGCCCTGAAGCACGCCCGCGGTCTGGGAATGGAACACACGCTGACCATCTGCAACGTGGCCACCAGCGCCATGGTGCGCGAATGCAAGCTGGCCTATATCACTCGCGCCGGAATCGAGATCGGCGTCGCCTCAACCAAAGCCTTCACCACCCAGCTTACCGCCTTGTATCTGCTGGCCCTGGCCCTGGCGCAGGTAAAGGGCCGCCTGTCCGAAGAAAAAGAAGCCGACAGCATGCGCGCCTTGCGCCACTTGCCTGTTGCCATTCAGGCCGTGCTTGCACTCGAGCCCCAGATCATGGCCTGGGCCGACCGCTTCGCCGCCAAGGAAAATGCTCTGTTCCTGGGGCGAGGCATGCACTACCCCATCGCCCTCGAGGGCGCGTTAAAGCTTAAGGAGGTCAGCTACATACACGCCGAGGCCTACCCCGCCGGCGAGCTCAAGCATGGCCCCCTGGCTTTGGTCACCGAGCACATGCCGGTGGTTACCATCGCCCCGCGCGATGAGCTGCTTGAAAAGCTCAAGTCCAACATGCAGGAAGTACGCGCGCGCGGCGGCGAGCTGTATGTGTTTGCCGACGCCGATACGAAGATCACCAACGAAGAAGGCATGCACGTCATTCGCATGCCGGAAAACTACGGCAAGCTGTCTCCGCTATTGCACACGATTCCATTGCAACTGCTGGCGTATCACACGGCATATGCGCGCGGGACGGACGTGGATAAGCCGAGGAACTTGGCTAAGAGTGTGACGGTGGAGTAGGGGGGTGGACGAGGCAAGTGTCGGTGCTGAACACTGAAAATAAAGTCTGTCAATTGCCAATTAGTCAGCACGTGCGGCAGCCGACTGCTTCCATTCATTGCACCCCGGAAAGAGCTTGGGGCAGACTGCAAGGCCGCCCCAAAAAAGGTTTTTGCTAAAGTCAGGCCTTCAAACTTGGCGCGCTGTTCAAAAGGCGTGACGCAAGCCGATCATGAGCGATGTTTGATTTCCTCCGGCTTCGGCTTGGAAGCCCCGTCCCGCTGTGCCCCCGGATGCGGAGTTGGCGGCATGGCCCTTGTTCTTCAAGTAACCTACAGAGGCATAAGCAGCGGTCCGTTTGGAGAACGCATAGGAGGCACGCGCAACATAGAACCATGAGTTGGAGCGCACATCGGCGTCTGTGTACCGGATATAGTGAACCGCGCCATCAAGGGTTATGGCAGGGCTTGCATGATAAGACGCATTCAGGGTCCAGAAGTCACTCCGGTTCCCCAAAGAGCCGGCGTAGCTACTCATGCCGGCGTCATTGTTGCGATTCAAGTAGATCAGGCCAACTTTGAACGCATCAAACTTGACATAGCCGTTTATGGCCCAGCGCCTGTCTTTCTCGCCTCGCAGTAATCCATTCCAGTTGGTTGGAGTAGTGTCACCACTACCGCTAATCACGTCGTATATACCAGCAACCCCCCAATTTTCTGCGTCGTAACCTAGCATGGCCGACCATGCAGAGCAGGCGGCCTGATCGGTGTAGTCGACACCGCATCCAGTGGCGGCCGGACTGTTGCCTGTCACGGTGTCACGACCTCGCGCATAGGCTGCACCAAACTTGAAGCCGTTGAAGCTGCCTCGATAGGTGATTGCGTTGTCCATCCGGGCATTGGCTATATAGCTATCCAATGTCGCTGTTCCATGGCCATTGGGACCAAAGACATCGGCTCCCATCATCCCCCACATGATCATGTTGTACTGACGACCAAAGCCAATCTGTCCCCAGTCTCCTTTCAGACCTACGAAGGCTTGTCGGCCAAACAATCGGCCGCCCTGCATGGATGTGCCGGTACCGGTATTCAGCCCGGACTCAAGCGTGAATATAGCCGTCAGGTTGCCGCCCAGATTTTCGCTTCCACGTACGCCCCAACGTGAGGGCAGGGAGGCAGTCTGATTGGTGAAATGAAAGGAACTGTGCTTTTCGCCGGTGGATACGTCATAAATATTGTTCACATATTCTATGGCTGTGTCGACCAAGCCGTAGAGTGTTACGTTGGTACCACTCTGCGCCTGTGCGTGGATTGACAACGGGAATGCCAAGGCTAGGCTCAGCATCAATGCTTTTGCTTTCATTAGTTTGTCTCCAAGTCGAATATAAGAACCAGGCGTTGGCCGTTTTAAGTTTCATTGGTGTGGCCTGCCTGTTTGATGCTGCATCGTCTTGCTACTTCACCTCGATGCTATCTGCAGCGCCATCTATAAAATCAGTGTCATGGGGTAGTATTACCCCGGCCGACCGCACTTTGTACCAGTCGGGGTTGCTTGCGACGGAAATTGTTCCGGTAGACTTTAGTTCCTCAGATAAATTCAGAACCAGCTTCCGGAAACGAACGATGGCTGCATCACCGGTGCCGAGTGTTTCAAGAGAGCGATCCACGATCGGCCCCATGCTTTCTTGAACGGCTGTGTCCTGCATGCCGATGCCCTGTATTCCCGTCATGCTCCTGAGCCGTTGTTCTTCTCTATCCAAGGAATAGTTTGTGTCGGCATGGAGCAACGGTTGATAGCTTCCGTCACTCTTTGTCGTACCATGCACTGCGCCGATATCCATTTCTTCGTCGTTCAGTGGGCGATCTCCTCTCCAGGTCATGGTAAAGACCCAACAGTTGTAGTCATCAATTGGAGTCCATGCGTGTCCCATGAGTGGACCATCGTCCTTGCTGGGGGCTATCATGGAATAGAATGGCAATAAAAATTGGGTGATACGCCAGTAATAGGAATCTTCGGACGCGTTTCTGCGCGCACCAATAGTCATTCCGTGGCGAGATGGACGCACAAAGAACTTTGGTGCAGTGTCTGAGGCGAGATAGGGCACACCTGCCACAGGAGAAACTTGTCTGTCTCGAAATGGCTGTCCGGTCTTGTTGGGGTCCAGCTTGCTGTGGAGGATTCCCACATGGCTGGAATCAATACCTCCTTCCACGCCTTGTGCATAGTTAGTGCGTTGCAGTCGCTTGGTGATGTATCGCTGATTCTGTGAAACCAGCGCCCATTCCAACAGCGGGGGCGTTTCGGGCTTGTGGGCTGGATCTCCCAGGTAGGCCCAGATCACTCCGCCCCATTCTATTATGGGGTAGCTCTTGATACGGGTGTTCTCCATCATTCTGGTGCCTTCAGGCTCTGCGGGCATCTCTAGTATTTTTCCGGTGGTATCGAACTTCCATCCGTGATACGGACATCGCAGCCCATGTTGCTCGTTTCTGCCGTAAAACAGATCTACACGCCTGTGTGGGCAGTAACGGTCAAGCAATCCCAGTTTCCCGCCCGTATCTCGAAAAGCGATGAGCTCCTCGCCCAACAATCGCACACGTAGCGGTTCGCCGTCAGGCGTTACCAATTCTTCGGGCAGAAGAAAAGGGATCCAAAAACGTCTAAAGGCTTCTCCTGTTGGAGTTCCAGGGCCAACCTGGCATAGGCGTTCGTTATCTACCTTGGTAAGCATGACTGCCAATCTCCTAGATTTTCTTTTGTGTTTTCCGCAATAGGATTTGTGTACTGTATGCAATTCTGCACTGAGTTTTTCCTGTGCGTCTGTGCCGTTCTGTTGGAATTGAACCGGATGCATTCTTGATGCGGCTCGGAATCTATCCAGGGCAAAGGGTTCATTACCTACCAGTCATTGAGCATGAAATGCATGGTGATTTCCACAAAGACCTCCGGGGCCTCCAACATGACCCAATGCCCGACATGTGGAATTGCGAACCCCGACGAGTTCTCAAGCAGCTCCAAATAGCGTTGACTTCGCGCCGGTACTGCTATTTGGTCTTCCTTTCCGGACACGACCAGCGTTGGAGTCTTGACTTGTGCAATCTGAGACTCGTCGTAGACCAGCTTCGAGCGCACAATCTGGAGGAGCGCCGCTTGGGCCTCCGGGTCCTGCATCAGCTCGTGTCTGTATAAGATCACTTCATCGCTTGGAACGTATTGGCTTCCGGTCAGAGTTTTAACGACTGTGCGCATCGCTTCAAGGGTAAAGTCGTACTTCCGGAGTTGGTCTTTGGGGGTGGGGTCAGGATTATTCACATCGAGACCCGCGGCGCCCATCAAAACCAGCTTTTTCACAAGGTCGGGACGTTGGATGCAGGCTCCCAGGCTTGTGGCTCCACCCATGGAATTTCCGATGAGGTTGACCTGCTGCAGTCCCAATTGTTCTAGTAGGGCAATAAGGTGACGATTGCGACTTTCCTGGTCGTAGGGGTAATTGGTGGGAGAAGGCTTGGCTGTGCGACCGAAGCCGGGCATGTCATACGCTATCACGTGAAAATTACGTGCGTATTCTTGTAGGCATATGTTCCAGTTTCCCCAACTGTCTGCCCCGGGCCCTCCACCATGTACAAGCACTAGGCTGGGCCCGGTGCCAAGCTCAAAGTAATTGGTTTGTATGCCGTCCACTGTGGCGGTGCGGCGAGCCCGTTTTGCCCAATCTGGTAACGACAAGGCGTTTGAGTTTTTCATGTCTTGTATTCCCCCTCATCAACTGTTTGTGCTGAGATCATCCATGATGATCCCTCCCATGCCGGTCCACCATGAAACCATCGGTTCGTAGTACACTTTTCTTCCCTTTCGCCCTTCACTTACTCCAGCCGCGAATACCCACGAGGCAATCTCGAGCCCGCCGTTGCCTCCCTGCGCGAGAATCTCGGCTTTGCTTAGTGATACGAGTTCTTGGCCACGACCGTCGATAATGGTTTGCATGACATAGTTATCCCATTCTTCGTTTACCTGGCCGGACTCAGGAAGACAGATCCAATGCGACAGACCACCACTGCCCACTACAGACACTCGTTCGTCCTCAGGTCGGGCCGTTCTTACATAGTCAGCCAACGTGATACCAAGGCTGTAAGCTCTGGCGCATGAAGGTGGAGGAACCATCACCGTATTGAGATACAAGGGAACCAGAGTGGTCGTGCCTTGGTTATTACTGTAAGAATTGGGGAAGGCTACCCCATGATCAGGAAAGATGTTCTCGACTTGAACCAGATCGAATCCTGCATCGGCGCTGTATTGCGCAAAACCTTGTGCGAAATCGCGGTTCCCCTGGTATGTCAGTATTGGAATGCCCATGTCCCCTAAAGGCTTGTACTCATCGGCAATGCCAATCGCAATCGGGATCTGGGTGTCCAGCGTGAAGTTGTTGAGATGATCACTCGCAACGATCACCAGTACATCTGGACTACTTTGGGCAATATGTCGACCTATTTCGGCCATGCCTTCAACTACGCGTTGTGTTGCTTGTTCCACTCCACTTGTATTGCCAAATGTATGAGAAGTGGCTGCAACGCTAACTATCTTGCCCATGGCTTTTCCTCATTTGTGCAATGTAAGGTTCGACAGACACGATGGACAGCTCTAGCAGCCCCAGAACACCAAGCAGCTTGAATTGAAGATTGGGATGAACGCCGATATGGTTTAGAGCGTTTCGCGGGTCCTCCAGGAGTAGGGCTTGTTCCCTTTTCGAAACGCCGAAGGATTCGTACACAGAACGAGGATCCGAGCGCATGCGATCCACGATTGATTTGTCCTTGAGCGCCGATGAAATAAGGCGATGCAGTTCTACGGGAGGTCTGTTGTTTACTTTCATGGTTATGTTCCGACACGAAGTGGAGCCCCCATCTTGCGCAACAGGGCTACTACGCTCTGAGCAGTAATGCGACCAGTCTTGGGGTTCTCGGTAGGAATATTTTCGATAGACATCTCGAGGTGGGCAGCGTCC
>NZ_JBIQLE010000051.1:0-13186 GCF_044464525.1 Pusillimonas sp. | reverse complement strand
GGCCAGCCGCCGACGGTTCCCACTGTCGCAAGGCGACAGATGCTAAGCCTTGCCCGCGTTCTCTGCTTCTTTTTTCAAGTCCAGATTGTTTCTCACCCACTTTGTCATTGCCGCGTAGCCGCCCTTATAGCCATTAGCGGTGACGTAATCATGAATGGATTTCAGCGAGTAGCCCGACGCATGCAGCGTCACCATGTCAGCGCTCAATCGGGCTAGAACGGACGATTGATCGGGCTTGCGCGTTTGCATAAATTCTTCGATAGAAATTGTCTGTTTTGTGGCTTCGGTCATGGTTCAAGCTCTATTGATTCAGTGACATAAATATACCTTAAACAACCCAAAGAAACCAGAAAGATACTTACAAGGCAAGATCGTCACTATGAATCAACGAATCAACCGCAACCGCTTGAATGGGAGTTTGGCGGAGTCCAATACAACCAAAATTACACCGATTTCGCGTTCATTCAACCTGAAAACTACTATATTCGCTTTCGGTGGAAGCCAAACGATAAAAATGGAATTGTTCCCACTCAGGCGAAAGAGGACAATTCGCAATGAGTGGAAGATGCTGGAATTCCAGCGGAACAGAACGGAATTAAGTGGAACTAAAAACAACCCATAAACAACCACTATTCAACCTTTGCTGCGCTGATTCAACCACAACCGCGATAATTCGCCTGTATTCGCTTACGATGGAATCCGATGGAAGCAAATGGACAAAGGGCCCGAATCTGTGGTGTGGTACAGAAAGGCACTATGGGTATGTTTACACTTCGGCTACGCCTCGTGAAAATACCAGTGCCAAAGGGATGCCCTTTGAAACCCGAAAAGCACAAAGTCTGACGACTTTGCCAAGGCTCCACCTTGGAAACGGGGCGGATTTGACTACGCCAAATTTGAGTAAAAACGCATGGCCATAAAGAAAACAGAAGCGGGCTGGCTTGCCGATGTGCAGCCGGGGGGTAGAGGTTCCAAGCGGTACAGAAAGACATTCCGAACACAGGCCGAAGCCAAGGTTTGGGAAACGTGGGTAAAGGCCGAGACGAACAGCAATGCAGCATGGGCACCGGAGAAGCGCGACACGCGCAAGCTGCTTGCCCTGGCTGAACTTTGGTACGACAACCACGGCAAAGAGCTACGGGCGGCAGAGGACACCTACAAACGTATCAAGGCGGTCATTGAAGCGATGGGCAACCCCATAGCCAGCGCCTTTACCGTGGCCACGTTCACCAAGTACCGGGCGGCACGACTTGAGGAAGGCATCACACTGAACACCGTCAACCGTGAACACGCCTATCTTCGGGCCATGTTCAATGAGTTGATACGGCTGGGCTACTGGAAGAAAGACAACCCACTGAAAGACCTACGACAGTTTCAGGTTCAGGAAAACGAACTGTCGTACCTGAACAGCGAACAGATACCGGTGCTGCTGGAACAATTGCGGGCGTCGTCAAACGTGCATGTGTACCTGGTGGCGAAAATTTGCCTGTCTACTGGCGCTCGATGGAGTGAAGGCGAGGGGCTGACCCTTACGCAAGTGCGCGACGGCCTGATTCAGTTTGCCCGCACCAAATCAGGCAAGACCCGCGCCGTACCGATCACTGACAGTCTGGATAAGGCGATTCGCGCCCACCGTAAGACCCACAAGCGGGGCAATGTCCTGTTTGACTCTTGCACCGGGGCCTTCAAGGAAGCGATAGAACGGGCAAAGATTGAGCTACCGGCAGGGCAGCTAACCCACGTGCTGCGCCATACGTTCGCCAGCCACTTCATGATAAACGGCGGCAACATCTTGACATTGCAGCGGATACTTGGACACCAAGACCTGAAAACGACAATGCGATACGCGCACCTTGCGCCGAGCCACTTAGAAGCGGCCAAAACACTGAACCCGATTTCTGCGTTGACACTTGGTTGACAGAAGGCCCTAAAAAGCAAAACGCCAACCCGGTTAAAGGCTGGCGTAAGTGCTTGATACTACTTATGAATTCTTGGTGGCGCATCCCTGATTCGAACAGGGGACCTGCGGATTATGATTCCGTCGCTCTAACCGGCTGAGCTAATGCGCCAAAGAGCGAAACTATACCATAATTTTTTTCGCTTGTTTTCCCGCCACACGGCCCCACATGGGCTTAATGACTACGATACCTTTTTCCATACTTGATCTATCCCCGATCAACGAGGGCAGCGCTGCCGCCGAGTCCTTCCGCCACACGCTGGATATAGCCCAGCATGGTGAACGTTGGGGTTACAACCGCTATTGGATGGCCGAGCACCACGGCATGCCTGGCATCGCCAGCGCGGCTACGTCGGTGTTGATTGGTCACGTGGCGGCGGGAACGTCGACCATTCGGGTGGGGGCGGGCGGCATCATGTTGCCCAACCATTCGCCGCTTGTCATCGCCGAGCAGTTCGGCACGCTCGAGTCGCTGTTCCCGGGCCGGATCGACCTGGGTTTGGGGCGGGCTCCGGGTTCCGACCAGACGACAGCACGGGCGCTGCGTCGCAATCTAAACGCCAGCGCCGACGAGTTTCCGCAAGATGTGCTCGAGCTGCTTGATTATTTTTCTGATGAGCCGCGCCAGCCGGTTCGGGCCGTGCCAGGCAAGGGGCTGAATGTGCCGGTGTGGATATTGGGGTCCAGCTTGTTCGGCGCCCAGCTTGCTGCCGCACTGGGCTTGCCGTATTCATTCGCGTCGCATTTTGCGCCTCAGCAATTGATGCAGGCGATACAGGTGTACCGCAGTACGTTCCAGCCGTCGCAGTATCTGGAGAAGCCCTACGTGATGCTGGGGTTCAACGTGTTTGCGGCGGATGACGAAGACGAGGCGCATTACTTGGCGTCATCGTGGCAACAGTCGTTTGTAAGCCTGCGCAGCGGGCGGCCGATACGTTTGCCGCCGCCGGTACGCGGGTATTTGGACAGTATCGGGCCACAAGCGCAGCATCTGTTGGACCATGTATTGTCGTGTGCGGCGGTGGGCAACCCTGAGAAGGTGGCAAGACAGTTGAAGGCATTTATCGACAAGACGGGCGCCGACGAATTGATGATCACTTCAAATATGTTTGATCACAAGGCGCGACTGCGCTCTTACGAGATTACGGCGCAAGTGCGCGAAGCATTGTAGGCAAAGCCGGAAGGTTTTTCGATGCTTGCCTGTCGGCTGCTCGAGCTGCCGGCAGGTTTACGACGCAGGCAAGGCTGAGGCGGGCAGGCCGAAGATTTTGTCGAACGTCAGGTTGAACACAAACGTGTACACCAAGAAAAAGACGATGAAGCCCAGATCGAGTACAAACGCCTGCCACAGCGTTACCTGGAGCCACCATGCAAACAGGGGCACCAGCAGGATCACCAGGCCCATCTCGAACCCAATGGCGTGGGCAACGCGGCGTAACAAGCTTCGGCCGCGCACCTTTTGGCGTGCTTCCCATCGTTCGAAAAGCGTGTTGTAGATAAGATTCCACACGACCGCGATAACTGATGCGGTAACAGCGGCAACGCTTGCGCGGCCCAGTTCCTGCTCTGTGAATGTAGCCAGCGCGATGCTGGTGATACCTATTGCGATCAGTTCGTAAAACGAAACGTAGACGACTTTACGCTTGATGCCCTGCACAGTGCTTCTTCCCTTTGTGACGGCCATGCATGAGGTTAAGGCCGTACTGGCAAAGCCACAATCTTATACAAGTTTCGAGGCATTTGCCCGGTGGTACGAGATGGGGAAGGGGGGGCTCGAGGACTTGAGTTGAGGCGACTCGAATTGAAAGGCCCCGCCTTCTGGCGGGGCCTTACTGCCTAGTTGGGCAGAGACACTTACGTTCACGTAGTGTAGATGGACTGCCATGGAGGCAGTGGTCTGCCTGTTAAGCAGTGATTTCAGGTTAATTTATCCGTTTGACTCATAGAACTAGGGAAACTACCCATAATTGTTAAGGGAAGTGTAGTTCGCAAGACAGCGCCGGCCTTCGGGGGACGACTCATCTAAAGGTTAAAGGATGTTTGCACAGCTCAGGCCGCCGCAGAGGGATCGGCTGAAGCCACGGCGGTATCCGATCCAGCGGCCGCAGGGGAAGTGGTCTCGCCGTGCGCGGGGCCGGCATGGCCCGAGAGCGCGGCGCTCAGGCTGTACAACGGTGCGAACGAGTCGGGCTGGGCCATCGGCCATGTGACACGGAAAATGGTCTGGGTGTATTTGCCGTCGATCAGCTCGCCCTTGCGCATGTCGGGAAATAACGCCGACAGGACGCTGACGCGGCTTGCGGAAATCCGCCGCACGATGTGATGAGGGCGCAAGTTGCCCGGATGTTCGACGCCTGCGGCGGCAAGTAGCTCGGCCAATGCTTTCAGGGTGTTGCCGTGGTAATTTGCGACGCGCTGGGCTTTATCGCCCACCACCAGCCCTTTTTGCCGGCCGGGGTCTTGAGTGGTGACACCAGTGGGGCATTTGTCGGTGTGGCAGGCCTGGGCCTGAATGCAGCCCACGGCAAACATAAATCCGCGTGCGCTGTTGCACCAGTCGGCGCCCAGCGCCATGGCGCGCGCCATGTCGAAGGCGCTGATGATTTTGCCCGATGCGCCCAGCTTGATCTGTTCACGCAGGCCGATGCCCACCAGGGTATTGTGCACCAGGCGCAGCGCTTCGCGCAGCGGGGTTCCCACATGGTTGACGAATTCGATGGGCGCGGCGCCTGTGCCGCCCTCGGCGCCATCGACCACGATGAAATCCGGCGCGATGCCGGTTTTGAGCATTGCCTTGGCGATGGCAAACCACTCCCAGGGGTGGCCTATGCATAGCTTGAAGCCCACAGGCTTCCCGCCCGACAGCTCGCGCAATTTTTGCACGAACTGCAGTAGTTCGACCGGCGTGTCAAAGGCGCTGTGGCGCGCCGGGGAATCACACTCGCGCCATACAGGGATGCCACGCGCCTCTGCGATCTCGGGGGTGACCTTGCTGGCAGGCAGGATTCCGCCGTGCCCCGGCTTGGCCCCTTGCGACAGCTTGATCTCGATCATCTTGACATTGGGATGCGTGGCTCGCTGAGTAAAAAGCTCTTCGGAGAAACGGCCCTTCTCGTCGCGACAGCCGAAATAGCCCGACCCGATGTTCCAAATGAGGTCGCCGCCATGTATCTCGTGATATTGGCTGATGCCGCCCTCGCCGGAATCATGGGCGAAGTTGCCCAGGGCGGCCCCTTTGTTCATGGCCATGACGGCATTGGCCGACAGCGCGCCGAAACTCATGGCGGATATATTGAAAACGGAAAGCGAATAAGGCTGCGTGCAGTCGGGCCCGCCGACGGTGACACGAAAGTCGCTGTCTTTGGGTTTGGTGGGGCTCATGGAGTGGTTGATCCACTCGTAGCCATCGCTGTAGACATTTTCCTGAGTGCCGAAGGGGCGCTTGTCGAGGGTTTGTTTTGCTCGCTGGTAGACCAGCGAACGGTCCGAGCGCGAGAACGGCAGTTCGGCGGCGTCTTCCTCAAGAAAATATTGCCGTATTTCGGGCCGGATGAACTCAAACAGGTAACGCAAGTTCCCAATGACCGGGTAGTTGCGCCGTATGGTGTGTCGGGTTTGGGTAAGGTCGCGCACACCCAGTGCAATAAGCGCCACAAATACCAGGGCGGGGATCAGCCACCACGCGTTTACGGCAAGTACCAGGACCAGACAGGCAATGGCTGCGAGAATGACCAGGTAAAAAGCAGCATGGCGCGATACAAAGAACACCGTCTATTCCTTCGTTCATTTTATGGTTTTACAACCATACCAGAACCCGGATTCCGTATGTAGATGGAAACGAAGGAAGTTGTGGCGTTATGCCGCTCAGGACTTGGATTTATGCTCGGGCTTGCCCTTGCGCTTGGTCGAGGCCAAGTCATCCAGCTCTTTTTTGTCCATCGACTCGTACATGGATTTTGATGCGCCCTTCAGGTCGCCGACCTTGGTTTCGCCGCGCTTGGCCGACAGCGCGGCGCCGGCGGCTTTTTGCTGAGCTTTCGATTTTGCGGGCATTTGAATTCTCCGTTGGGTTTCAGTATTCCCCATGCAGCAATCAGCGTGCCGAATCGTACTTGATCGGAATCTTCAGGTAGTGGTCTCCATTGCTTTCGGGCCGGGGCCAACGGCCGCCGCGTATATTGACCTGAATTGAAGGCAGCAGCAGCGCCGGCGCCGCAAGCGTGGCGTCCCGTTGTGTGCGCATGTGCACGAATTCGTCTTCAGTAACGCCATCTCGCACGTGCACATTGCCGCGTCGCTGGGCGTCGACGGTGGTTTCCCAAGCGTAATAGTCGCGGCCATCGGCTTTGTAGTCGTGGCAGACGAAAATGCGCGTGTCGGGTGGCAGGTCGAGCAGGCGCCGTATGGACGCATACAAGGTGCGGGCGCTGCCGCCAGGGAAGTCTGCACGAGCGGTGCCGTAATCGGGCATGAAAAGCGTGTCTCCCACAAAAAGGGCGTCGCCGATCCGGTACGATATGCAGGCGGGCGTGTGGCCCGGGGTGTGCAGTACCCGGGCTTGCAGTTCGCCGATGGAAAAGGTGTCGCCGTCGCTAAACAGGACGTCGAACTCGCTGCCTTTCTCGGAAACGTCCGTCAGGTTGAACACCGGCTTGAACATGGTCTGAACCTGGCAGATATGCTCGCCGATGCAAATGGGGGCGCCCGTGCGCTCTTTCAGGAACGGTGCGGCGCTAAGATGGTCGGCATGGGCATGGGTCTCGAGGATGCGGACGATTTCAACGCCGGCCGCTCGGGCGGCATCCAGCATAAGTTCGGCCGATGCCGTAGACGCCTTGCCTTGGGCATGGTCGTAATCCAGGACGGGGTCTATGAATACCCCTTTCCGTGTAATCGGATCGGCCACCATATAGCTGATCGTGTTGGTTGCTGGGTCGAAAAAAGCCTGTACCTCGGCTTGGTTTGTCATGTGTATCTCCCGCGACGTACATCTGTATGATTTCAGATTATTGGAGATATGCTAACAGTTGGCCCAGCAAGATGCGGGCCGTCGGCCAAGTAGGAGAAACCTTGGATCAATCGATCGTAGTCGTCGTGGGAAGTTGGGCGCAACTGGGCCGAAGCGCCCAGGCCATCCGGCACCAGGTCTTCGTCGAAGAGCAAAATGTGCCGATCGAACTGGAACTCGACGAGCACGACGCCGGCGCCGCACATGCGGTGGCCTTGAAAGGGGAAGTCGCCGTTGGAACGGGTCGGCTGCTGCCGGACGCCCATATCGGCCGCATGGCAGTGTTGAAATCGCATCGTGGCACGGGCGTAGGCGCCATGTTGTTGTCGGCGTTGGTTGACGAGGCCGGCCGCCGGGGTTGTTCCAGCGTGGTTTTGGCTGCTCAATGCCACGCGCAGGGCTTTTACCTGGCACAGGGTTTTGCGCCCGAGGGAGCAGAATTCATGGATGCCGGCATTTTGCACATTCAGATGCGCAAAAAATTGTGTTGAGGCGATGAATGGTTATCCGAGGCTCGCGGGGTAGAGCCAAAAGAAAAAGCCCCGTAATCACTCAATTACGGGGCTTTTTCAGGAATAGGGGTGGTGCCCAGAAGAGGACTCGAACCTCCACACCTTGCGGCACATGGACCTGAACCATGCGCGTCTACCAATTCCGCCATCTGGGCTTAACAAGAATATGCTACTGTTTGGACTTGATTGCAGCGGCTAGCCACCGCAACATCAACCTTACCTTTAGCTTACCTTGTAGATTACTGCTGGTATTTACTGCTGAGGTACTACTGAATTTACTACGATCTTGCTTTTGTGGCCCTGAAAACCTCAGGTGGCTGTAAAAGCGAAGAGTCGTAGTATAACCTATTTTTTTTCAAACGGAAATTTTCTTTGGCCAAGCGAACAAGAAACGAAAACGACAGTCAGAGCCCCAAACACGCTCATTCGCTGCCGCCCGATTTTGACCCCGAAGTGCCCAGCCGCGAGGCTGTCCTGGAATTGTTGCGTGCCACCGGCCGGGCATACGACGTGCCTGCTTTAGCACAGGCAATGGGGGCGAAACATCCCTTATCCATTGGATTCGATCGGCGCCTGAAGGCAATGGCGCGCGACGGGCAGATTATTTACAACGAACAGGGGCAAATTTTGGCGGCACCGAAGGTGGATTTCATCGCCGGGCGGGTACAAGGGCACCGTGATGGCTTTGGCTTTTTGTTGCGCGAGGATGGCGGGCCCGATCTTTTCCTGGCGCCGCGTGAAATGCTTAAGGTGCTGCATGGCGACCGTGTCCTGGCCAAGCCTGACGGCGAATATCGCGGCAAGCCCGAAGCGACCATCGTCGAAGTAGTCGAGCGGCGCACCGACAGGCTGGTGGGGCGATTTCTACGCGAACCGGGCATCAGCATCGTGGTGCCCGAAGACCAGCGCATCAAGCATGACATTCTCATCCCGTCAGGCGACACTGCGGGTGCAGAGCATGGCCAGGTGGTCACGGTGCAGATAATGCAGCAGCCCACTCGCCACACCCAGCCGCTGGGCCGGGTTATTGAAGTGTTGGGCGAAATCGATGACCCCGGCATGGAAATCGAAATCGCCGTGCGCAAATTCGACGTGCCTGTCGATTTTTCCAAATCCGCCATGACCCAAGCCGGCAAGCTGCCCAGCGTCGTCCAGCCAGGCGAGCTCAAGGGCAGGGTCGATCTGCGCGATCTTCCATTCATCACCATCGACGGTGAAGACGCCCGCGACTTTGACGATGCGGTCTTTTGCATGCCGGTGGATATCGGCACTGAAAAGCGCAAGCGGCCGGCCTGGCGCCTGCTGGTTGCCATCGCCGATGTCAGTCACTACGTTACGGCCGGCTCGGCGCTGGACGAGGACGCCTTCGAACGTGGCACCAGCGTGTACTTTCCACGCCGGGTCATCCCGATGCTGCCCGAGTCGTTGTCCAATGGTTTGTGCTCGCTGAATCCGGGCGTAGACCGGCTGGTGCTGGTGTGCGACATGGTCATTCCGGCAAATGGGGTCAAAGCGGGAACCGTGTCGGCCTACCAGTTCTACAACGCCGTCATCCACTCGCATGCACGCACAACCTACACCGACGTGTGGGCCGCGATCCAGCAGCCCAACGGCCCGGCCGCGCAAAACATGCAGGCCGTGATGCCGCACGTACTCGATCTGTACGAGCTGTATCAGTTGCTGTCCGAGTCGCGCGCCAAGCGTGGCGCCATGGAATTTGAAACGATCGAGACCAAGATCATTTGCAATCCGTTGGGCCGCATCGAGCGCATCATTCCATACGAGCGCAATGACGCCCATCGCGTCATCGAAGAATGCATGCTGGCGGCCAATACCTGCGCGGCCGACTTCACCAAGCGCAACAAGCGCATCAGTTTGTATCGCGTGCACGAAGGGCCGACGCCCGAAAAGCTGAAGGCGCTGCGCGACTACTTGCGCAACATCGGCCTCACGCTCGATGGCGGCGACGAGCCCACCACGCACGATTACGCGCGTCTTTTGCTGGCCGCTCGTGGCAGGCCCGACTACGAAGTGTTGCAGACCATGTGCTTGCGCTCTTTGCAGCAGGCCATCTACAGCCCCGAAGAGTCCGGCCATTTCGGCCTGGCTTACCAGCACTACGCTCACTTCACTTCGCCCATCCGGCGGTATCCCGATCTGCTGACGCATCGCGTGATCAAGTCCATATTGCGCAAAGACCGCTATGTTCCAAATATCGAAGATGTCAATGCAGCGGCCGACCTTACGCCGGGCGAGCGCCATCACGCCATCTGGGAAAAACTCGGCCTTCTGCTCTCTGCGCGCGAGCGCCGCGCCGACGACGCCTCGCGCGATGTCGAGGCCTGGCTGAAATGCTGGTTCGTCAAGGAACACGTTGGCGAGGTTTTCAGTGGCCGCGTCACAGGCGTGGCCCCCTTTGGCCTGTTCATCACGCTGGATACGCTGTTCGTCGAAGGCATGGTGCATGTTTCCGAGCTGGGCTCCGATTATTTCCAGTACAACGAGAGCATGCACGAGCTGCGTGGTGAGCGTACCGGCATGCGCTACCGCTTGACCGACGCTGTGCAGGTTCAGGTGGCGCGAGTCGACCTGGAAGCGCGCCGTATCGAGTTCCGACTAGTCAAGGACACCACCTTCAAAGAATTGAAGAAGGCCGCCGTCGAACCGTCCGACCCGCCTGCTCGTCGCATCAAGAAGGCGGCATCGGCCAAACCCGCCGAGCTGAAGGGCACCACGGCAGCCGAGCGCCGGGCCGCCGAGAAACGCGCGGCCAAGGCAGCGAATAAAGCCGGTACCAAACCATCGTCTTCCAAGGCCGGCAAGACGGCTCCGCGCAAGCGGCGCTAAGGCGCAACGGACCGTTGCAAGCGGGGGAGTAAAATCGCCGTAACACTTCCCCGCAATTCCCTTAAGGAACCCCATGTCGTCCCATCAGGTCCTGGCCGGCTTTCATGCCGTCACTGCGCGGCTGCGTCATGCCCCGGCCACTATCCGCCAACTTTATGTTGAGGCTTCCCGGCGTGACAAGCGCATGCAGGGTTTGATCGAGCAGGCAAGGTCGGCCGACGTGCGCGTGCATCCGGTTGCGCCAGACCAGCTCGATGGCCTGGCGCGCGGCACACGGCATCAAGGCGTGGTCGCCCTGGCCGACGCCAATACCCTGGCAACCGATATTGACGAGGTGCTGGACGAGCTTGAAGAGAAGGGCGAGGTTCCCTTTTTACTGCTGCTGGACGGCGTCACCGACCCTCACAATCTGGGTGCTTGCCTGCGAACGGCCGATGCCGCCGGCGTGCACGCCGTGCTGGCGCCGCGTGACCGGGCCGTCGGCTTGGGCGCCACCGTACACCGCGTGGCTTGCGGCGCTGCCGACACGGTGCCTTATATCATGGTCACGAATCTTGCGCGCACGATGCGGCAACTCAAACAACGCGGCCTGTGGCTGGTGGGCACCGACGATCAGGCCGAGGGCGGCATTCACGGCATCGACGCGCGCCGGCCCATGGCCTGGGTAATGGGGGCCGAAGGCGAGGGCATGCGGCGCCTTACACGCGAAACCTGTGACGAGCTGGTGACCATTCCGATGTTGGGGGCTGTCGAAAGCCTGAACGTCAGCGTGGCCAGCGCCATTTGCCTGTATGAAACTGTGCGCCAGCGCACCTCAGCCAATTAACGAACAACTTACGAACACGCAACGCCATGTCCAACAACGGATTCACCACAACTCTGGTTCATTCCGACCGCCGCTCCACCATCGAGCACGGCGCCATCCACAAGCCCCTGCATCCCTCCAGCGAATACGCTTTTGACGATTCGCGCGAGCTTGCCGCGGTTTTCCAAGGCAAAGCGGGCTTTACCTATGCCAGGCAGGGCACGCCCACTACCCAGGCACTGGAAAAGAAAATCACGCAGATGGAAGGCGGCACCAACACAGTTACCTTCGCCACGGGCATGGCGGCGCTCAATGCCACTTTCTTTACTTTGTTGCGTGCCGGCGACCACATCATTTCCAGCCAATATATTTTCGGCAATACCAATAGCCTGCTCAACACATTGGCGGGCCTGGGCGTTGAGGTGACGCTGGTGGATGCGACGGATGTCGCCAATGTGGCGGCCGCGCTCCGGCCTGAAACCCGTATGGTGTTTGTCGAGTCGATCGCCAATCCGGGCACCCAGGTGGCCGACATGAAGGCCATTGGCGACTGGTGCCATGACAACGCCTTGCTTTACGTGGTGGATGGCACCCTTAGCACGCCCTGGCTTTGCCGGGGCAAAGACGTTGGCGCCGGTCTGGTGATCAACTCCATGTCCAAGTACATAGGCGGGCACGGTCACGCATTGGGCGGCGCGGTTACCGATACGGGTCTTTACAACTGGTCGGACTACCCCAATATCGCCGACGATTATCGCAATGGGTCTACCCAGGGATGGGGCTTGACGCAGATCAAGAAGAAGGGGCTGCGCGACATGGGCGCCACCCTGTCGGCCGACTCGGCGCATCGTATTTCGGTAGGTTCCGAAACCTTGGCTTTGCGGATGGAAAGAAGCTGCGGCAATGCCCTGGCCCTGGCAAAGGCGCTCGATGCGCATCCCAAGGTGTCGCGGGTCAGATATCCCGGCTTGCCTTCTCACCCGCAGCACCAACGCGCGGGCGAGCTGTTCGGCGGACGGTACGGCGCACTGGTGGGCGTAGAACTGCTCGACGGCATAGACGTGTTCGAAACTCTTAATCGTCTACGCGTATTTGTGCTGGCGACCCATCTGGGCGACACGCGCACCTTGGTGTTGCCGGTGGCCCACACCATCTACTACGAAATGGGCCCAGAGCGGCGCGCCTTGATGGGCATTGCCGACAGCATGCTGCGCATCTCGGTCGGTATCGAAGACGTACAGGACCTGATCGACGATTTCCTGCAGGCGCTCGATTCCTGATCTTCGAAAAAGGGTGGGGCGCATCGCCGGCCGGCGCCTTTTTTGGCGTCCAATGTCTACCCAGCCGGCGCATATTTCGTTAACACATCTTTTGAAAAAGTCAGTAATCCTGCGGGTCCCGAGCGCTTTTCCCCTTGACACGCATTTATTTCGAAGGCTTAATACGCGTTAGCCGGTAGGCAGCGTCTTTATTGACATTCCCGCCAGTCAACTGTGGTACATGCACTTGAACGTGTTGTGGTTTTTAATCAATAATGCTGGTGCTCGTGCCTAGTGCGCCCGCACTGGTCATAATAATTTTCAGGGGTATATTTAATGAACAAAACTGAGCTCATCGAACACATCTCCACCAAGGCCGACCTGTCCAAGGCCGACGCCGGTCGCGCCCTCGAGGCCTTCATTGGCGCTGTCAAGACCACCCTGAAGAAAAAGGGCTCGGTCACGCTGGTAGGTTTCGGCACTTTCGCCGTGTCCGAGCGCGCTGCTCGCACTGGTCGCAACCCGCGCACCGGCGAGGCCATCAAAATCAAGAAGGCCCGCGTGCCCAAGTTCCGCCCGGGCAAGGCTCTTAAAGACGCTGTCAACTAAGCGTTTTTTTGCTGCGTTTGCTTGCTAAAAAAGCTCGCGCTATAATGCCGACACTTTATTAGCAACAAGTGGCCCCCGGGAGACCCTCCCAACTAGTAGTGCAAGGGGTGCTTAGCTCAGTTGGTAGAGCGGCGCCCTTACAAGGCGTAGGTCACAGGTTCGACCCCTGTAGCACCCACCACCAAAAAG
>NZ_JBIQLE010000050.1:0-14460 GCF_044464525.1 Pusillimonas sp. | reverse complement strand
CTGCGAAAGAACGTAACTATAGCACAGCTTTTTTAACCCGCGCAAACCAAAAAACAGGAAATATGCCCGCCCCCACCCCCCAAAACCCACCGCCCCGACCTTAAGCCATTGATCCACATCACGAAATATTTTTTAATGAGATTGAAATATTTTTCGATTCGGGATGAAATTCCCAAATACAGACAAATATTTCGTCCAACTGGAGAATTCGCATGAACGCATTCAAGCCTTGGGACAACCCGATGGGAACCAACGGATTCGAGTTCGTCGAATACGCCGCGCCCGATCCACACGCACTTGGCAAGGTATTTGAGGCCCTCGGCTTCAAAGCGATTGCACGTCATCGGCACAAGGACGTTACCCTCTACCGGCAAGGCGGCGTCAACTTCATTGTCAATGCCGAACCCCATTCTTTTGCCCAGCGCTTTGCCCGCTTACATGGGCCATCAGTATGTGCGATTGCATTTCGCGTCGACAACGCCGCCCATGCATATCGGCGAACGCAAGAACTGGGAGCATGGGGCATCGACTCGGGCGGCGGCCCCATGGAGCTGAACATACCCGCCATAAAAGGCGTGGGTGACTCGCTTATCTATCTGGTGGATCGCTGGCACGGCAAAAACGGCCACAGCGGCATCGGCGACATCAGTATCTACGACGTGGACTTCGAAGCCATCGACCCGGCTACAGCCGACACCGACGCCCACCATAAAGGCGCGGGCCTGCTGGCCATCGATCACCTGACCCATAACGTGCACAAAGGCCGCATGAACGAGTGGGCCGAGTTTTACGAACGCCTGTTCAATTTTCGCGAGATTCGCTATTTCGATATAGAGGGCAAGGTCACCGGCGTTAAATCCCGCGCCATGACGTCCCCTTGCGGCCACATCCGCATTCCTATCAATGAAGAAGGCACTGAAGAAAAAGGCCAGATCCAAGAGTACCTCGACACATACAAAGGCGAAGGAATACAGCACATAGCGCTTTCGACCGCCGATATCCACGCCACGGTCGAGCAACTGCGCGCAAATGGCGTTCGGTTTCTGGACACGCCCGATACGTATTACGAGCTGCTGGACGGCCGCCTTCCGGGCCATGGCGAAGACGTCGACCACCTGCGCAAGAACCGCGTCCTGCTCGATGGCGCCCCCGACGGGGGGCTGCTGCTACAGATATTTACTGAAAACCAGATCGGGCCGATTTTTTTCGAAATCATCCAGCGCAAGGGCAACGATGGTTTCGGCGAGGGCAATTTCAAGGCGCTGTTCGAATCGATTGAACTGGACCAAATGCGACGCGGCGTCTTGAAAACACCCGATCCAGGCTAGACGGGTGATGTGGCTAAACGCGTGATGCTCTAGGTGTGTGATGTCCTAGACATGTGGGATGTCCTAGGCGCTTGGTGCCCCTAGACCCTTGATGTTCTGGACCCTTGATGTTCCAGACCCTTGATGTCCTGGACCCGTGAGGCCCGCCTGGCGGCGACCAAGGCCGGGCCGGCCCCTTTTGGCTGCGGCGAATCAGGCCAACAGGGTGGAAAACTGCTTGCGCAGCTTGGACATCTTGGGCGCGATCACGAACTGGCAGTAGCCTTGCTGCGGATTACGCGCATAGTAATCGTGATGAACGGTCTCAGCGGGCCAGAAACGTGCCGCAGCCAGCACCTTGGTGACCACAGAGGCGTCCAGCGCGGCCTCTATTTGCGCAATTACATCGTGCGCGACGGCTTTTTGAGCTTCCGACTGATAAAAAATGACGGAGGCGTATTGCGGCCCGACGTCAGCGCCCTGCCGATCGACGGTGGTGGGGTCGTGCGTAGCGAAAAACACCTTGAGCACAGTGGCAAAATCAATGATGGCCGGATCGAACCTCACGCGCACCACCTCGACATGGCCGGTGCCCTGGCCGCAAACCTGTTCGTAACTGGGGTTGTCGACGTGGCCGCCGCAATAGCCCGGAGTTACGTCCAGTACCCCCCGCAGCGCTTGCAGCACGCTTTCGGTGCACCAGAAACATCCGCCGCCCAGAACGGCTGTCTCAATGTTGGGTGCTTGCTGTTGGTTCATGGCAGTCTCGAAAAAATAGATAACGTTGCGAACGCACGCCCCGCTAGTCGAGGCTAACCTTTGCATCGTTCAACGACAGTATCCATTGTGCCAGCGTTTGTGCATCTTTTTCGCTGACATGAGCCTGGCGCGGCATGGGAACCGGCCCCCAGTGCCCCCGACTGCCATTGATAATGCTTTGGGCCAGGTAGTCGGCGGCCTCGGCATTGCCGGCAAAGCGCTCGGCGATGGCCGCAAAGCCTGGGCCGACCACCTTTCTGTCGACCCGATGACACGACATGCAATTATTGGCCTGAGCCAGCCCCAACCCGACAGTCTGGGCAGAGGCGGCGCCCGCTGCGCCGACGGCGCCAAGAAGCATTGCCGTCATCCACATCAAAAATACAAAACGCGACAACATAAATAAACCAACCGGCACCAATAAAAGCCGGCCACCCTGACAGGCCGGCATATATAAGATATATGGCAAGGATATAAGGCAAGGTGCGCCGACAGGTCTGCAAAATTTCGCAAGCGCTTCCTGTATTATCGACGATATTTGATTCGACTCGCCGCCGCCCATGCTTGTACACCCTCAATTCGACCCCGTCGCCCTGCAGATCGGACCCGTTGCCGTACATTGGTACGGCCTGATGTACCTGGTAGGTTTCGCCTTGGTGTGGCTGCTGGGAAGATGGCGCATCAACGCAGGCAAGACCGACCTTACTCTGCGCGATCTCGAAGACCTGATCTTTTATTGTGTTCTTGGTGTGGTCGTCGGGGGTCGGCTGGGCTATGGGCTGATCTACAAACCCGCCGAATACCTGGCCCACCCCGCACAACTGCTTTACGTGTGGCAAGGAGGCATGTCCTTCCACGGCGGCTTGCTC
This sequence comes from Pusillimonas sp., assembly GCF_044464525.1. Classification (NCBI taxonomy): domain Bacteria; kingdom Pseudomonadati; phylum Pseudomonadota; class Betaproteobacteria; order Burkholderiales; family Alcaligenaceae; genus Pusillimonas; species Pusillimonas sp. The sequence continues at coordinate 11,525 of NZ_JBIQLE010000050.1, read as the reverse complement.
GGCGTAATCGTCGTGCTGTTTTTGTTTGCGCGCAAAAAGGGCAAACCCTTCCTGGCCATTAGCGACTTTCTTGCGCCGCTAATTCCCTTGGGGCTGGCTGCCGGCCGCTTGGGCAACTTCATCAACGGCGAGCTTTGGGGTCGTGCCTCGTCCCTGCCCTGGGCCATGGTGTTCCCGCAAAGCGGCGACACCCTCGCCCGCCACCCTTCCCAGCTATACCAGTTTGCACTGGAAGGCCTGCTGCTGTTCGTGGTGGTGTGGTGGTTCGCCCGCAGGCCGCGCCCGCTGGGACAGGTTAGCGCGGTGTTCTTGATGGGCTACGGCGTACTGCGTTTCTTGGTGGAATACACCCGTGAGCCCGATGCCTTTCTGGGCTTGCTGGCCGGCGGCCTGTCGATGGGGCAGCTTTTGTCACTGCCTATGATTGCCGCCGGCGCCGTCATTTTTCTTTGGAGCGCAAGAAAATCGACCCTTGCATAGCAACGGACACGATTTCCGTACCTGGTTCAAGCGGTACACGGGCGGACTCGTCAGATGAAGCTGCCATGGCCATCATGCGCGGCGCCGGCTGATAAGGAACACCCATGCCGCCCAGGTCGACGCTTTTGATCTCGTACGACTTGAAGCCGAAGGCGTCCGCCAACGCCTGAGCACGATCCTGAAAGGCCTTGGCGGCTTCAGCCAGAAGCTCTTGCTCATGTTTGGCCCGGGTCTCGGGCGCAACAGAAAAGCCCATGTTTGAAATGGGCATGCGGTCGCCAAGCTTGGCCGCAAGCTCGGACGCGGCGGCAAAATCGGTGGACTTCAAGACGATTTCAGCCCGGCCCCTCCAGTTGGTGATGGCGCCTTTATCGTCATTGTGGGGCCAGATGCGGTAATTTCCGCTGCGCGCCTGCACCCGGGTTTCGCCCTTGGCGTCTTTCATGACCGATTCAAGCGCCTCGGCCAGAGCCTTGACCACGGCCGCCTGTGAAGGATCGCTTAATTCTTTGACCAGGGTGATGGTGACCGTATCTTGCGACACCTCTTTGGACGCCTCGGCGTTTAACGAAGCCTGTGGCCACTTGTGCCGCGAACCATCGTGGCCCTCATGGGCGTGCACCGGTGCCGAAAGCGCCAGCACGATGCCGGCAGCCATGCCTAATAGCCATTGTCGTTTTTGCTGCATAAAGTACATATAGCCCCCTACCGGGATTGAGATATTGCCGGGCCGCCCGGTTGGGCGCGCCCCTTACGAAAAATCAAGAACCGCCGACGGGATCGAGCCGGCGAAACGAGTGATGCTCGCGTTTGTCTGCATACATGGCCTGATCGACCGCACGTATGGCGCGATCGAAATCGTCCCGCCCTCGCGCCGTGGACACCCCCACTGACACACTTAGGGGCGTGCCGCCATGAAACTGGTTGTTGAGATGGATCAGTCGATGGATGTCGGCCAAGGTTAGTGCGGCCTCGGACTCGCTCTTTCCTGGAAGCAAGATCATGAACTCGTCGCCGCCAATGCGCGATGCAGAGGCGGGAGGGTCGATGGCCTTGTTGAGAACCTCACCCATTCGGCGCAGCACAGCGTCGCCCGCGGCGTGACCCTGGCTATCGTTGATTGCCTTGAGATTGTTCAGGTCGAGCACGATGAAGGACAAAAGTTCGGTATGCTTGCGCCGCAGACGGTCGAGCTCATCGACATAGAACGAGCGGTTCTTGAGCTGGGTCAGCACATCGTGCTTGCCCAGATATTCGAGATACGCTTCGGCCTTCTTGCGCGCAGTGATGTCGGTCAGTGCAAGCAAGACCATGTCCCAGGTTTCTTCGTGGCCTGCAAACACGGAAAGCTGCATGTGGATATGCAGGACATCACCAGCCAGGCTGCGGTTGCGCACCTCGCGCTGTTGGAACAGGCGCCCGTCCCAAAGATCGATCAGTTGCTCGGCAAAGGACGCAACCATTTCGTCCTCGAAGACTTCGCCCAGGCGCGACACAAGTTCGTGGTGACTCTTGGCCTTGAACATCTGCACGGTATAACCGTTGACGTCCAGGACGCGGATCTCGGACATGCAGCGTTCAATAAATTCTGGATGAACGTCGAGAAAGGTGCGGAAATCGGTGATGCCGCGTTCGCGCACCTCGTCCAGCAGTTTTTTGACTTCGCTGAAATCTTCGACCCAAAGCGACACTGGAGCTTGCTGGAAGAACTCGCGTGCCAGGTTTTCGTTGATAAGCGCACTGCGACGTGAATGCTGAAGCTCGGTGACGTCTTCGACGACGACCAGCACCTGGTCCCACGGCAGCGCGCGATCGGGAAGCACCACGCCTCTTAATACGATGTCGAGGCGACGGCCGTCGAGCGTGTAATTGACGGTGGTGCTTCGAAACGATTTACCGTTGTCCCACAACTGCCGCATTTCGGATGCTAAACCGTCAAGGGTGTCGTCACGCATGACCTCGTTCAGCCTGGCCATCAACGTGCCGGCCGAATCGGCCCCATATAGTTGCAGCGTTTGACGATTTACGCGCTGTACGCGAATGGCTCCGGCGCATTGGCGTATGCGCTCGGGATCTTGCGCCAGCCACGCCGCGAGGTCTGACACCCCTTGGGAGCGCCACTGTTCAAAAAGCAGAAACAAGCCGTTGTAGTCTTCGAGCCACAGCGACATCGGCGTGATATCGAAGAGTTCATCAAGGCTGAGCCCTTGGATTTGCATGGCTTCCTGCTCTCGGTAGGGCTCCGACTTCATGCGTGCTCCTGCAAAAAAAAGCTCGTCGCGCCAGACGAGCTTCCAAGAAAATGCCCCGCATGTGCCGTATAGACCGGCATCCCGGAACCGAGGGTTCACGGTGGTCGCCATCAGCCAAGTTTCGGGATCGCCAATTAAGGCGGTCACACCTGCTTGTCAATCCGGCAACCTATATGCCAAAGCATTGGTTCAAGGAATGTATGGTCAGTTCTCGAACACTGCAGGGACAAACTGTTGGGCGCCAACGCACTGAGGCGCCCGGAATTCTTTATTTAACCAGCAGCCCTGGCGCTAGCTTGGCCCAGGGCCTCGTCGATCATGTGGTTCATGTCGTCGATCTTGCGTTTGAAGTCGCCTACCGCGACATCGCCCAGAGGGCCGTCTGGGGCGCGCATGGCCAATAATTCGGCTGCGATCTGGATCGCCGCCATGACCGCGATTCGTTCGTTACTTGAGATTTTACCAGACCCTTTGATGCCAAGCATCCGTTGGTCGACAAGATGTACCGCTTCAAGCAGTGGTTGCTTTTCGGATGCGGCGCAAGCAAGCGAATAATCGCGGCCGAGAATAGAGATGTCGAGTCTTTCCATGGCTTACTCCTGGGGCGCGCCGGGCAGGCGTATCAACACGGCATCGATGCGCTGCTGAGCGGCCAGAGCCGCCGTGCGCAAGCGCGCGGACTCGTCCTGGCTGAACCGCAAGCTTTGTTGAGCCGTGTCGTAGTCGGCCTGATAACGCACGACCTCGTCGCGCAGCCGCGCTTCGGCAGCCTCGGCTTGGCTGCGCAGCTCGTCTACCTGAGCGGCATGCTCGCGTGCGCGCTGCATGGCCTCTTGCTGCGCCGATTGCTCGCGGGCAAGCTGATCACGCAAAGCGTTACGCTCTTGTTCGAGGGTTGTGATGCGGCCTTGCAGCGCAGCGCGTTCGGATTGCGCCCGCTGAACAAACTGCACCAACTGCCCGATACGGGCTGAGAGGGAATCGAGATCTTGCAACATGAGCGATATCGTAAACCATCCCGGCTCAACGTGGAAAGAGGGAAAAGGGGAAAACCCTCGAACAAGGGGAAACCGGGGTTTTCATCAGGCAGCCTGTCGACTACCATTCAGCACCATCCTTAGTAGAAAACGAGGCCGCTATGCAGGTCAGCAACAAACAGGATTTCTGGGCGGGCATCATGTTCATGGCCGTCGGCGCCTTCGCCGCCGTGGGCTCGCTCAAATACTCGATGGGCACCGCCCGCGACATGGGGCCGGGCTACTTTCCATTCTGGCTGGGCGTGTGCCTGGCCGTGCTGGGCGCCATCATCGCCCTACGTTCCGTCTCGGCCGCCGCGCCCGTCAGCAAGCTCGACCACATCGACCTCAAGACGGCAACCATTCTTTTGGGCTCCGTCGCCCTGGCCGGCGTACTGCTCAACACCCTCGGAATCATGCTTACGATCCTGGTCCTGGTCTTGATCAGCAGCATGGCCAGCCACCTGTTCAACTGGAAGGTGGCATTGGTAACCGGCATCGGCATGGCGGTTTTCGTGTGGCTGGCTTTCATCAAGGCGCTGGGTCTGGTCTTCCCTTTATGGCCGGTCGTCTTCGGTTGAAACGCGCGCTTTTCGCTTCTTACAATTTCATTGCAGGCATTCATGGAACTCTTAGAACATCTGGCGCTGGGGTTTTCGGTAGCCCTCACCTTTGAGAATCTTGTTTACTGCCTGCTGGGTTGCCTGCTGGGCACTTTAATTGGCGTTCTGCCGGGCATCGGCCCCGTTCCCACCATCGCCATGCTGCTGCCCATCACATACGTGCTGCCGCCGGTGGCGGGCCTGATCATGCTGGCGGGCATCTATTACGGCGCGCAATATGGCGGCTCGACCACCGCCATCCTGGTTGCGCTGCCCGGCGAAACCTCTTCGGTGGTCACTGTGCTGGACGGCCACCAGATGGCCCGCAAGGGACGCGCGGGGTCGGCGCTTGCCATTGCCGCGCTGGGTTCCTTCTTCGCCGGCTGCGTGGCTACCCTGGTCCTGGCGGGCTTCGCGCCGCCGCTGGCCGAATTGGCGTTCAAATTCGGTGCGGCGGAATATTTCTCGCTGATGGTGCTGGGCCTGATCGGAGCCGTCGTACTTGCTTCGGGCTCGCTGCCCAAAGCCATTTGCATGATTTTGCTGGGCCTGTTGCTGGGCATGGTGGGCACCGATGTGAATTCAGGCGTTTCGCGTTTTGACTTCGGCATTCCTGAACTTCAAGACGGCATAGATTTTGCGGTCGTGGCCATGGGGGTATTTGGGCTTGCCGAAATCCTCGCCAACCTCGAGCTCAAGGACAAGCGCACCGAAATCGCCAGCAAGGTCGGAACGCTTTATCCCAACAAACAAGAATTCAAGGAAGCCTGGCCCGCCTCCGTGCGCGGAACCGCCCTGGGCGCCGCATTGGGCGTGCTGCCCGGAGGCGGCGCGATCTTGTCCTCGTTCGCCTCGTACACGCTAGAGAAAAAAATTTCCAGAACGCCCGAACGGTTCGGCGCCGGTCACCCCGCCGGCCTGGCCGGCCCCGAATCCGCCAACAACGCGGCGGCGCAAACCTCTTTCATTCCGCTGCTTACGCTGGGCATACCCGGCAATGCCGTAACTGCCCTCATGCTGGGCGCCATGACCATACACAATATCCAGCCCGGCCCGCGCGTCATGACCTCCCACCCCGACCTCTTCTGGGGGCTGATCGTATCCATGTGGATAGGCAACCTGATGCTGGTCATACTCAACCTGCCCCTGGTCGGCCTATGGATCAAGCTGCTTAAAGTGCCCTACCGCATTCTGTTCCCGGCCATACTGGTGTTTTGCACCATCGGCGTGTACTCGCTCAACTACAACGTCTTCGACATCTGGATGCTGGCGATATTCGGACTGGTGGGCTATGTCTGGATGAAGCTGCGGTGCGAAGGCGCTCCTTTGCTTCTGGGCCTGGTGCTGGGCCCGCTCATGGAAGAAAACTTTCGCCGCGCGCTGTTGCTGTCACGCGGCGACTACGCCACGTTCGTCACGCGCCCCCTGTCGCTCACCTTGCTGATCATGGCTGCGGCATTGGTTATCATCGTAGCGTTGCCGGTCATCCGCAAAAAACGCGAAGAAACCTTCGCCGAAGAGGACTGATCACCTTGAAACCACCCCCTTTCAACCAGGAGCCACCACATGTCAGTACCCGCCGATAAGCATTATCCGGATATCGAGCCCTTGGACCTTGCCTTTCTGGGCCTGGGCGTGATGGGGTATCCGATGGCAGGGCATTTGGCGCGGGCAGGCCATCGGGTCACGGTCTACAACCGCACGGAATCCAAGGCCAAGCAATGGGTGGACGAGTTCGGCGGCCGCCTGGCCGCCACGCCGCGCGAGGCGGCCCAGGGCGCACGCATGGTACTAAGCTGCGTAGGCAACGATGACGATCTACGCAGCATCGTCCTGGGGCCGGAGGGCGCCCTTGGCGGCATGGCCCCAGGCAGCCTGTACATCGACCACACGACCGCTTCGGCTCAAGTTGCACGCGAACTGCATCACGAGGCAAGCACGCAAAGCATCAGCTTCATCGATGCGCCCGTCTCCGGAGGCCAGGCCGGTGCGCAAAACGGCGTGCTTACCATCATGTGCGGCGGCGACGCACAGGCTTTCGAGCAGGCGCGCCCCGTGCTGCAGGCCTTCGCTCAAGCGGTCACTCTGCTGGGCGGAACCGGAGCCGGGCAACTATGCAAGATGGTCAATCAAATTTGCGTGGCTGGTATCGTTCAAGGGCTTTCAGAAGCCATAGCCTTCGGCCAGGCTGCCGGCCTGGACATGCACGAAGTGGTCAAGGTGGTCGGCAAAGGTGCGGCACAAAGCTGGCAACTCGATAACCGCGGTACGACCATGATCGATGGCGAGTTCGAATTTGGCTTTGCAGTAGACTGGATGCGCAAAGATTTGCGGCTGGTGCTAGAGGAAGCCGGGCAAAACGGCGCCCGACTTCCTGTCACGGCCCTGATAGACCAGTTTTATGGCGACATACAACAAATGGGCGGCAACCGCTGGGATACCTCCAGCCTTATCGCGCGGTTACGCAAATGACAATGCCCCCGGCCTTGATGCGGAACCACCACTGAAGCCCGCAGGCGCGCTTTGTTGTCTTGCAAGCTGCTATCGATGGGCTTGCGTCTTGGACGCCTGCACCTGGTTTGCATCACCCTGCTTTGTGTCGAGTGCGCCGCGTTGCGAATGGCTGCGCTGGCGCAGGTAACGGGTTTCGTGGCTGCGTCGAAACAGGATGCCTGAAAGCTCGTTGAGCGCCAAGGTATATACCTCGCGCTTGAACTCGATAACGGCATCAAGAGGCACCCAATAATGGCTCCAGCGCCACGCGTCGAATTCAGGATGGCGGGTCGCACGCAGGCTGACGTCGGAATCACGCCCTACCATGCGCAGCAAAAACCAGATTTGCTTTTGCCCTTTATAAATGCCGCGAGAATCGCGCCGAAGAAAATCATTCGGCACGGTATACCTCAACCAATCCCGTGTACGTCCCAAGATGCGCACATGTTCGGGCAACAGGCCCACTTCTTCGTGGAGCTCGCGGTACATTGCCTGCACCGGGCTTTCGCCGTATTTGATGCCTCCCTGGGGGAACTGCCATGCGTGTTCGCGGATGCGCTTACCCCAGAACACCTCGTTTTTGTTGTTTACGAGGATAATGCCGACATTGGGACGGTAGCCTTCACGGTCTAACATAGGCCACCCCAATAGTTTTAATACAATTACCCCCGATTATACGTATCTTGCAGAGATCCACACCATGCGCGCATCCAAGTACCACATCAACACCCTCAAAGAGGCTCCCTCAGAAGCGGAAGTCGCCAGCCATCAACTGATGACGCGGGCGGGCATGATTCGCAAGGTGGCCGGCGGCATCTATACGTATATGCCGATGGGGTTGAAAGTGCTGCGCAAGATCGAAAACATTGTGCGCCAGGAAATGAACGCCGCCGACGCAATCGAGCTGCTGATGCCCGTCGTTCAGCCCGCAGAGCTTTGGCAGGAATCGGGCCGCTGGGAACAATACGGCCCCGAACTGCTGCGCATCAAAGACCGGCACGGGCGCGATTTCGTCCTGCAGCCCACCTCCGAAGAGGTGATCACCGACATCGTGCGCAACGAGATCCACAGCTGGCGGCAACTTCCACGCAACTTCTATCATATCCAGACAAAATTCCGCGACGAACGCCGGCCACGCTTCGGGCTGATGCGCGGACGAGAGTTCGCCATGAAAGACGGCTATTCTTTCGACCGCGACGAGGCCGGCGCCCAGGCCAGCTACGATGCCATGTACACGGCCTATACGAATATCTTCCAGCGCCTGGGGCTGGAATTTCGCGCGGTGGCAGCCGACACGGGCTCAATCGGCGGGTCGCGCAGCCACGAATTCCAGGTAATTGCCGAAACGGGCGAAGACCTTGTCGTCTACAACCCCAACACCCAATACGCGGCAAATATCGAGCTGGCCGAAGCGCCTTGCCTGATCGCGCAGCGTGCTGCGCCAAGCCAGGAACTTACAAAAACCGCCACCCCCAATGCGCCCAAGTGCGAGCTTGTGGCCCAGCAGCTCGGCGTGCCGCTGGCGAGCACCGTCAAGTCGGTAGTGCTTGCCGCCGGCCACCCGGACGAGCCGGGGAAAAACCAAATCTGGCTGCTTCTGGTCCGGGGCGACCACGAGATCAACGAAATCAAGGTAAGCAAGCTGCCAGGGCTGGATCAGGGCCATCGCCTCGCCACCGAGGACGAAATCCAGGAAGCCTTTGGCTGCATTCCGGGCTATCTGGGACCAGTTCAAACGGCGCGGCCAGTGCGAGTGGTGGCGGATCGCACCGTCGCCAACATGAGCGACTTCATCTGCGGCGCGAACGAAGATGGCTTCCACCTTACTGGTGTCAACTGGGGCCGCGACCTGCCCGAACCGCAAGTGGCCGATTTGCGCAACGTCGTCGACGGCGATCCGGACCCCCAGGGCGGAAGCCTGGCCATTCAGCGCGGCATCGAAGTAGGACACATCTTCTTTTTGGGAGACAAATATTCCAAGGCGCTGGACGCCACCTTCCTGAATACCGACGGCAAGCCGGCCACGCTGCAAATGGGTTGCTACGGCATCGGCATCAGCCGCATTTCGGCCGCTGCCGTCGAACAAAACCACGATGACAAGGGCATAATCTGGCCGCTCGCCATGGCGCCTTTCGAAGTGGTGATCTGCCCGATGGGCTGGAGTAAAAGTGAAACAACGCGCAACGCCGCCGAAGCGCTCTACCTGCAGCTGCTGGAACACGGCGTGGACGTCATTTTGGATGACCGCGATGCGCGGCCCGGCGTTATGTTCGCCGACTGGGAGCTCATCGGCGTGCCGCTGCGCATCACCATCGGCGATCGGGGCCTGAATGATGGAATTGTGGAACTCCAGCAACGTCGCACGGGTCAGACAGAAAAAATACCAGTCGACAACGCCCTGGCTCAGGTGCTGGAGCAATTAAAATCGCCGGCATGATGCGACCCGATCATGGCCATACAAATTATTTTCCCGTAACGGGCCGGCCGGCAAGCCGGCCTTGTCACACCGCCTAACCAACCCATGTCAACAGAAACACCCAGCACCTTGTCCACCCTGGATATTCGCGTATATTACGAAGACACCGACGCCGCCGGCGTCGTGTTTTACGCCAATTACCTAAAATTTTTTGAACGGGGCCGTACCGAGTGGCTGCGTCGACTGGGAGTCAACCAATCCGACTTGGCTGCAAATGACCAACGCATGTTCGTCGTCAAAAGCGCACAGACGCAATACCTCAAACCAGCACGCTTCGACGATCTGCTGACCATACACAGTCGCATCACCCGGCTGGGCCGGGCTTCGATCGATTTTGCCCAGGTGGCCACCGCGCGCGGCGAAACGTTATGCACAAGTACGGTTGAGGTCGTCTGCGTGGACACGCGCAACTTCCGGCCGGCCGGCCTCCCCCCTTCTCTCAGAACCCTATTGCAAAAGGTCCAGGACTAATCATGCAAGCTTCCGGCGACATCTCGTTGCTCTCACTACTGCTAGACGCCAGCTTCCCCGTACAGTTGGTAATGCTGCTTCTGGTGTTCATTTCCATCCTGTCATGGACGTATATTTTCTCGAAGCGCGCCGCACTCAAGCGCGCCCACAGCCAAACCAGGCGTTTCGAGGATGACTTCTGGGCCGGCGGCGACCTTACGGTGCTGCAGCAATCCATCGCCGGCAGGCGGGACGAGTACGGCGCCCTTGCCCGCATCTTCGATGCCGGCATGACCGAGTTCCTGAAGGCGCGCCGCAGCGCACCGAGCTCAGGCGAAGCCATGCTGGACGGTCCTCGTCGAGCGATGCGCGCCACTTACCAGCGCGAAATGGACACTCTCGAATCCCACCTGAATTTTCTCGCTTCCGCCGGTTCTGTCAGCCCCTACATCGGCCTGCTGGGAACGGTCTGGGGAATCATGCACGCTTTCATCGGTCTATCCACCATGCAGCAGGCCACATTGGCTGCGGTGGCCCCGGGCATCGCCGAGGCGCTAATCGCAACGGCAATCGGCCTGTTCGCCGCGATTCCGGCGGTAGTAGCCTATAACCGCTACACGAACGAGATCGACCGGCTGTCCATCCGTTTTGACAGCTTCATTGACGAATTCCTGAACATCTTGCAACGCCAGGTACGCTGATGCCCTCCATACGTGGCTCTTCCCGTCGCACGCGCCGACTGCAAAACGAGATCAACGTCGTTCCCTACATCGACGTCATGCTGGTGTTGCTGGTGATCTTCATGGTCACCGCGCCCATGATCACGCCCGGCCTTATCGATCTTCCGACCGTCGGTCAAGCTAGCGAGATTCCCGTCGAACCGGTCGAGGTTCAGATCGAAGAAGACGGCACGATGTCGGTGCGCACACGCCGCGCCGGCGAGGATTTCCAACAAATAGCTCCCGAACGGCTTGTGAACGAAGTCCAGTCCCGCATCACACCCGAAACTCCGGTCGTTCTCGCTGCGGACGGCCGGGTCCCATACGAAACAGTCATGAAAGCCATGGATCAACTGCGCTCGAACGGCATCACCAGGCTGGGCCTGCTGGTTGACCAAAGTGCGGCACCCGACGACCAGAAGCAATGACGCAACCCTCTACGCCGAAGCCAAGGGCCGGTAAAGCCTCTTCCAAGGCGGACCGACGGCCAATACGCACGCCCGAGCAGGAAGACGAGCGGCGCGGGCTTGCTATTGCGCTTCTCGCTCACGCGGCAATCGCGGTAATCATGTTCGTGGGCTTTCTTACCGCCTCACCCAGCAACCCCAATCCGGTGCAGATCGAACTGTGGGCCGAGGGTGACACTCGGGCCGCTGCCGAACCCGAAGTGCAGCCGGAGCCTGTCGAGACAGAGCCGGATTCGGCGCCTGAGCCCGTAACCGAACCAGAGCCGCAACCCGAACCCGAACCCGCGCCGGAACCTGAGCCGCAGCCGGAACCCGAACCGGCGCCACAGCCAGAGCCGACGCCACAACCTCAAGCCGAACAGCCCCCGGCTCCCGAGATCGATCCCGATATCGCCATCGAAAAGGCTCGCGAAGAAGAACGTCAGCGCGAGGAAGAAGAACAGCGCCGCCTGGCTGAACAGAAAGCCGCAGAACAGAAAGCCGCGGAAGAGAAAGCGGCTGCTGAAAAGGCTGCCGCGGAGAAGGCTGCCGCTGAAAAGGTCGCTGCTGAAAGGGCTGCGGCGCAGAAGA
>NZ_JBIQLE010000049.1:0-16342 GCF_044464525.1 Pusillimonas sp. | reverse complement strand
CTCCTGACCGTCGCGGGCGACGAACTCAGGAAAGACGGTGGCAACGAGGCCAACCGGGTTCTTCGTGCCGACCGCACAACAACAGCTCAAACCCTTGGGCTTCCGAATCTTGGAATCCGGTGTGCGGTGAACAGCAAACCCTTTCTTTGTCAGGAGAAATCCCATGCTTGCATCCCGCTTCGGTTTCCTTTCACCCGTGCTTCGCAGCGACCGCCCACTATCGGACGATCAGATCAGGGCCGTGGTTCCGTCCATCTATGCCGAGGCCCCACACCAAAGCCGGTCAGAACGCTATAGCTACATCCCCACGGCGGCGGTACTGACGGAGCTACGGAAAGAGGGTTTTGAACCCTTCATGGTGACGCAGACCCGAGTACGCAACCAAGACCGGCGCGAACACACCAAACACATGATTCGCCTGCGCCATGCCAATCAGGTGAATGACAGCATCGCCAACGAGATTATTTTGCTCAATTCCCACGATGGTACGAGCAGTTATCAGATGCTCGGTGGAGCCTACCGATTTGTCTGCGCAAATGGCCTTGTATGCGGCGATACCGTGGCCGATGTTCGTATTCCGCATACGGGCGACATTACCGGGCAGGTTATCGAAGGTGCGTTCAAGGTATTGGACGGTTTCGAGCGAGTGCGGGAATCCCGCGAAGCCATGCAGGCCATCACCTTGGACGAAGGCGAAGCCCACATTCTCGCCCGCGCCGCGCTGGCCCTGAAATACGACGACCCGGACAAGCCCGCACCCATCACGGAAAGCCAGATTCTGATGCCGCGCCGGTATGACGACCGCCGCCCCGATCTGTGGATGACCTTCAACCGCCTGCAGGAAAACCTCACCAAAGGCGGTTTGCGTGGCCGCAGCGCCAACGGTCGCCGCCAAAGCACCCGAGCGGTGCAGGGCATTGATTCCGACATTCGCCTGAACCGTTCCCTGTGGCTGCTGGCCGAGGGTATGCGCCAGTTGAAAGCCTGATTCCTCACGCGGCAGGGGCTGGCAGCCACCCTTGCCGCGTCTTTCAAGGCTGCAATGCAAAACCTCAAGGAGTGTTCACCATGAACGCGATCAACCAAACCGAAGTCCAAGCTATCGACACCGCTACGCCCGAAGCCGCCGCCCCGGCGCAAAACCTGATTCTCGTACCGCTGTCGCAGCTTCGCGCTTCAAAGCGCAACGTGCGCAAGACCAAGACCGCAGGCCAGTCGATTGATGCGCTGGCCGAAAGCATCGCCCGCGTGGGGCTGCTGCAAAACCTCACCGTCATCGCCGCCGTCAATGGCGAGCATTACGAGGTCGTGGCCGGTGGCCGCAGGCTGGCGGCGCTCAAGCTGCTGGCCAAGAAACGCCGCATCGCCAAGGATTGGGAGGTTCCATGCCTGCTGGTGACGGACGCCAGCGCCCGCACCGTGAGCCTGACCGAGAACGTGCAGCGCGAAGCCATGCACCCGGCTGACCAGTTTGAAGCGTTCGCCGCGCTGGTCAAAGAAGGCCGACCCATCGAAGACATTGCGGCGGATTTCAGTGTGACCCCGCTGGTGGTGCAGCGGCGCTTGAAGCTGGCGAACGTCTCGCCGCGTCTGCTGGCCGATTACCGCGCTGATGCGGTGAACCTTGAACAGTTGATGGCCCTTGCCATTACGGACGATCATGCGGCGCAAGACGCGGCGTTTTACGATGCGCCCGAATGGCAGCGCCAGCCCCACGCCTTGCGTGATCGGCTGACCGAGCGGGAGATTGACGCAGGCCATGCACTGGTGCGTTTCGTGGGGCTGGACGCCTACGAGGCCGCAGGCGGCGGCATTCGCCGTGATCTGTTCGCACAGGACGATAGCGGCGTGTATGTGACCGACGCTGCATTACTCGAAACGCTGGTGCGCGAGAAGCTGGACGGCCACGCCGCCGAAGTGAAGGCGGAAGGTTGGGCCTGGGTGGATGCCGCGCCCGTCGCTACCTATGCCGACCGGCAAGCCTTCCAGCGTGCCCCGCGAGAGCGGCGCAATCCCACCAAGCGGGAAGCCGGCCGTATGGAAAAGCTGGAAGCCAAGATGCAGGCCATTGGTGAAAAACTCGATATGGCGCTGGAAGAAGATGACGAGGAAAAAGCCGACGCCTTGCAGGAAGAAGGCGACCGCGTAGGCCAGCAGTTACAGGCGCTGGAAGATCGTTTTCTGGACTACACCCCCAACGTCAAAGCCGCCGCCGGTGCCATCGTCACCCTTGACCGGCAAGGCCAGATCGTCGTGCATCGCGGCCTGATGCGTGAAGCCGAAGCCAAGGCGCTGCGTACTTTGGAACGATTGCGACAGGGTTTCAGCGGCGAGGATGACCCGAACGGTGAGGATGACGACCAGCCCAAGCCCGCTTCCATGTCCGACCGGCTGGCGCAACGCTTGAGCGCCCACCGTACCGCCGCGCTGCAAATTGAACTGGCCCGGAATCCACAGGTGGCGCTGGCCGCCGTGGTGCATGGCATGGTGCAGGCGGTTATACCGATGGGCCGCTTTTGCCATCACAACGTGCCGCTGGAAATGCGCTTGATTGTGCAAGACCGGTTGGCAAGCCTGGCCTCGGATTGGCCGGATTCGCCCGCCGCCCTGGCCCTGGCCGAAATGCAACAGGCGGTGGGTGAAACCTTGCCGCAGGATAGCGCCGAACTGTTCGCCGCCTTGCTTGCGACCCCGCAGGATGAATTGTTGCGGCTGATGGCCGTATGCGCGGCCATGACGGTGGATGCGATCACCCCCCGCGCTACGCCCCTGCAACCGGGCATGGAACTGGCGCAGGCCGTGGGGCTGGACATGGCAGCGTGGTGGCAGCCGACCGCCGAAGGCTACTTCATGCACATTTCCAAGGCCATGATTCTGGAAGCCGTGGGCGAGTTCGCGCCTGACCACGTTTACCGGCTGGAAAAGTTGAAGAAGGCCGAGCTTGCCAGCGAAGCCGAACGGCTGTTGGCGGGTACGGGTTGGATGCCCGCCGTCTTCCGGGTGGAGGGTTCGCAGGATGAAGCTATCGACATCGACACCGACGAACCAGTTGATGCAGTAGCCGCATAATCCTGACGATAGGCCAGCGCCCCGGTTCAGCCGAGGCGCTTCGCTGTCCAGTCAGCATCGCCCCCAACGCGGTGGAGCCGTGAGGGCGATGGTCAAAATCCGGGCGCTGCATCGCCGCGCCCGGTGACAACTCTAATAACCAGTCGGTCATCGCATTCGCGGTGATTCAGTGGTGATGAAACAGCCGTAAACTGCAATCTAAGCTCGATCTGTACATGTGCATTGCGGATGCAGCATTAGCCGATCCTTGCTTAACATACGATCTAATATAATATAGCCTCCTAGATTATATTTGGCTGTTCATTCTCATGTCCCATACATCCCGCCAGAAAGACAAGCTGATCGCCCGTGTCCGTCGAATCAAAGGGCAGTTGGAAGGTATTGAGCGTGCTTTGGATTCGGAAGCGGCGTGTGTGGAAGTACTGCGTCAGATCGCATCCGTGCGCGGCGCGGTCAATGGATTGACGGCCGAAGTGATGGAAGATCACTTGCGCCAACACGTCCTGGCAGTCGAAACAGACAGGGAGCGCAATCAAGGCGGCGAGGAAATGATTGAGGTCATCCGCGCCTACATGAAATGAGCCACTCCTTACGGGCTTGAGACATACAGGACTCCTGATGACGACGAACACCATCCCGGCCTCGGGCCACACTCACTTCTTTCTCGGTGGCGACCACCAGCGCAATGAACGCAGGGTGTGGCTGGTCATTGGCCTCACGGCCAGCATGATGCTGGTGGAAATCATTGCCGGCACGCTGTATGGCTCCATGGCATTGGTGGCAGACGGCTGGCATATGTCAACGCATGCCGGAGCCATGCTGATTGCCGTATTGGCCTATCGTTTTGCGCGTAGGCATGCGGGCAATCCGCGTTTTTCCTTCGGCACCGGCAAGCTCGGTGACTTGGCTGGCTTTGCCAGTGCCGTGCTGTTGGCCTTGATCGCCTTGCTGATCGGCTGGGAAAGTCTGGTGCGGCTCAGCCAACCGATTCATATCGATTTCAATCAAGCGATCGCCGTGGCGATCATGGGGCTGATCATCAATCTGGCTTGTGCCTGGCTGCTGAAAAATGATCATGGCCACCATCATGGACACGGCCATGCGAATCACCACAGCCACGATGAACATCACACGCCCTGCAAGGGCCGCGACAACAACTTGCGCGCTGCTTACCTGCATGTGCTGGCCGATGCACTGACATCGGTGCTCGCCATTGTTGCGCTGCTTGTAGGCCGGGGCTATGGCTGGACATGGGCCGATCCGGCCATGGGTGTGGTTGGCGCATTGGTGATTGTCCGCTGGTCATGGGGGCTGATTCGTGATTCCGGTAGCGTGCTGCTTGATGCAACGGCTGAAAGTGGACAAGTGCAGCGGGAAATACGGGAAGCGGTGGAACCAACAGGAAGCCAGATCACCGATCTACATGTCTGGCAGGTTGGCCCCGGCCACTTTGCCGTCATCGTTTCCTTGGTCGCCCGGGAACATCAGGAGCCGGCATATTACAAGACGATGCTCGCGCATATCCATGAGTTGTCGCATGTCACGGTCGAAGTGCAGCGCGAGGCCGTATGAACGTCGGGGCGAAGCTGAAAGCTTGGGCCAAGCGGATCAAGCGTGACGGTGTGACGCTATGGTTTGCCGGAAAGCATCCCCTGACACCGTGGTTTGCCAAAGCCCTGGGGTTATTTGTGGTCGCTTATGCGCTGAGCCCCATCGACCTGATTCCAGATTTCATCCCTGTGTTGGGCTATCTCGATGACGTGATCCTGCTGCCTGTCCTGATCTGGTTGACCGTCAAGCTGCTGCCGCCGGAAGTGCTGGCGGAATGCCGAATCAAGGCGGACGAATGGATGCAAATGGAAGGTGCCAAGCCAAGAAGCCGATTCGGAGCGGTGCTGATCGTGGCGCTATGGCTGGCGGCAGGGGCGGCATTGTGGTTCTGGATTGAGCCGCATATGTAGGCTGTTTTTTGATCATGCATCGAACAGGGCCAGGGCGTGTCGGTGCCAGCCCCGCTGTGCGCGATGCTTGCGGTCAAGTCAGGCGGCCACCGTCACGCTGGATAAATGTCACCCCATTTAGCGGCATGATAGGCATAACAAGGGCTGTCACGAAAACTTCACGGTTTATGCACAGGCTTGCGCACAGAATCTGTGGATAAGCCTGAGCGTGTCGGCGCAAGCGCCGCCGGGCTGTCGGGCTGCGCCCCGTGCCGGCCTTGCCGTCACGGCCATTCGGTTTCGATCCCTCACGCCTTCGCGCCTGCGGCGCTGCGCACTCACGTTTGCGGGTTGCGCGACGCGCAACCTTTGAAGTACAGCCGCGTTTCACGCAGAGGTTTTCACCGCAAAACCAAGTGACACTGTATGGCTGTCTTGCTCCCGGTCATTGTGTCATGCCGTTCTCCGTTTCAAGGGCGGTGCGCCGCCGTGGGCGCCGCTTGCGGCCTCTGGCCGTCTTCGACCCTTGAAACCTGCGCTGCGCCATGCCTTTCGGGTTCCGGGCAATCCCGCCCTGAACACTGGAGAGCATCATGGATAACAATATCGCCGCGCTGAGCTATGACAATATGAACGAGACATGCACGCTGTATGTGCGCAGTCCCGGCGGCCGCTATAAGCTGGCCAGCGACGAGCAGATTCTGGCGGCTGGCCGCACGGCGGCGGAAAGTCTGGTTTCCACATCCTCGCCGGTCGATCAGCCGACCAAGGTGAAGCAGTTTTTCCAGGCCAAGCTGGCCGGGCTGGGGCATGAGTGCGCAGCCTTTCTTTATCTGGACTCACGTTTCAAGCCTATCCGTTACATCGAACAGGGGTCGGGCACACTGAGCCAGGCCAGCGTCTATCCTCGCGAGATCGTCAAAACGGCGCTGCGTCTGAACGCTGCCGCGCTCATCATGGCGCACAACCATCCGTCGGGTTTAACCGAACCAAGTATGGCTGACCTGAATCTGACCAAACATCTCAAAAACGCGCTGGCGCTGATAGATGTACGGCTTCTCGATCATGTCATCGTGACGGCGACGAGTACGGCTTCGCTGGCCGAGCTGGGGCAGATCTAAAGCCTTGAAAACAGTGCGGGGCATTTCGCCCTGCACTTCTTCGCGCCTGTCGACGTTGCGCGCGTCGCTTGCGGTCATCAGCCCCGCTAAAAGGCGGTGCGGGTCAGACTACGCCAGGACTTGCTGCGGCAGGTTGCACGCAAGCGTGCCGTCCACGATGCTGACAGGCACCTTGCCTTGGACATCACGAGGGGCGGTTCACCGACAAATCGCCCGGCCTGCTTATGGAGTTGCCACACCACGCTTTCAATTCAGCGTCGCAGCATGCGGCGGGTGCGTTCTCGCCCAATAGTGGGAGGCTGGATCTTGCCCGCATCAGGGCATATGCCGGTAATGCAGTCATGCGGAGCACCGAATCAACCATGTCTCCTTTGCGGGACGGTCGGCCTGTACGTCCTTGTCTTGTCGTGATTCCTGGCGGGGGGCGGCTACGCCTTCGGGCTATTGGCCGCAACCGTCCAGCACAAACAATTTCCCCGCCGCCGGGGGCGGCTTCCTCGCGAAACAAATTCTTTGTGCTTCCCGGCCCTGCACGTTGTTACGGCCGCTTACGCGGTGCGCCCCGCCCACCCCCGCCGACCGGATCACAACAAGGACGCACTGGCGCGACCTTGATACCCCTGAAAGGAGAATTACCATGGCTAATATCGGCACCTTCACCGCAGACAAAGACGGCTACACCGGCACACTGCGCACCCTGACGCTCAACGTCAAGGTCAAGCTGGTACCCAACGACAAGGGCGAGAACGACAAAGCCCCCGACTACCGCCTGCAGGCGGCGAGCAACGACATCGGCGCGGCGTGGCAGAAAACCAGCGAAGCCGGGCGCGAATACTTGTCCGTGACCCTGGATGACCCCTCGTTCCCGGCCACGGTCTACGCTCGCCTGATCGAAAACGAGGACGGCACGCACGATCTGCTCTGGTCGCGCAGCAAGCCGCCAGCGGCTTAACCCTCACGGCCCCGCCTTTTGGCGGGGCGCTACTGCGTCCGGCTTGCGCCCAACGGCCCGTTGCGGCGCGGTCGCCTTAAGTTCTACAGTTAGACCTTACCTTCGATAAGCTGGTCTTCTGTTGAGGTCATCAGCACTGCCGTGCTGCATTCCAGCGCGCCGGCGATCTTGAAGATAACCGCCAGTGTGGGCATGTGCTCGCCGCGTTCGATCTTGCCCAGGTGGGAACGTTCGATGCCGGCCAGGTTCGCCAGCATTTCCTGGGCGATGCCGCGTTCCGTGCGCAGCGCGCGCACCGCCATGCCGAAGGCTTGCGCCAATTCGGCATCGAAGGTGGTGGCGCCGAGAGGTCGGCCGCGCTGGACGGGACGCTTTTGCATAGACACAAGCGTCGTTCGGCGGCACAATTAAAACCACGTTATCTTTAACTCATTTATTCTCATTTCATCTTTTTTTTGTGTAATAACGAAAATCCGTATTGTTGGATTTCCTTAAAACCGGAGAATCGCAATCGTGCTTTTCCTGATTCGCATAGACGCGGCATTACGCATCCACGCTTGCCCGGATTCCCTAAAAGCCGCCTTCGTGTTTGCGTACAAAGACACGGATAAAGATCGGCGGCTTTACGCTTTGGCAGAGCAAATGTGAACTATCAGCTCATCACCGACGAGGAACGCGCACAACTGCTCACCAATGGCCAGGCCCGCGTTGCCGGGCAGGCCATTGACCCGCTACCGGTCGTGCGGCTGTTCACCCCGGATGCTCACTTAATCTGGCTCCTTACCGAACTCGACCCCGAAGACGGCGATACGGCCTATGGCCTGATCGACCTAGGGTTGGGCATGCCGAAGCTGGGCACAGTACCGCTTTCCGCCCTGGCGTCCATCGTCGGGCCGCGCAAACAGCCGGTGATGCGTGACCGCTATTTCCAGGCGGCACGCCCGCTATCGGAATATGTACGGCTGGCGCAGGAAAATGGCTCGATCACCGATTGATGGGGTGGATATATCCGACTACGGAGGAAGTGCGCACCCCATCGAGACAGGGCGCATTGAGACTATTTCCATCATATTCAAGACCCATTCGGTCTGAATCAGGCGTCTTGCAGAAAAGCGCAGCGGCTCAGACTTAAACAGTCATGATCTTTTACGCGGAATACGGCAGGATGGTTGATGCTGCATGCTGAGGTTGCAGCGGTGCTGTCGTCGCATTCGGATGATCTGTGCAACGGTTAAGACCCAATCGGACTTGATATTTTCAGTTTCACTTTACTTGATTGGTAATCAAATCTTAACGCATTGAAACCGTGCTGTGTTCGGTTTATTCATGACGGCGCGCCCGCTGCATCAAGGGGGGTTTGCGTGATGGCCGATTCGAGCACCCGTTCCTGGTACCCGAGCGCCGCGTATCTCTACGTCCTGCATCTCGACGGCCATGCGCTGGCCTGGGAATATCTGCGCCGTCATCCTGATTACCGGCGAGACTGGCAGTATCGCCATCGCCGACGGCAAGCCGCACATCAAGCGGCGCAGCGCTGGGGCTTGCGTCTGCTGGAAGACCCGGCGCTGGATGCGCGCGAGGCGCATCCGGCCTGGTTCCCCGACATTGACGGCGTTCAGCTTTACCCGGACGCCGACCCCTTGCCAGACGCTGAGCTGTTCAGGCTTTGGCGTCTTCCCGGCCAGAAGTACCTGATTCATGATGGCAAGCGCCTGGTGCTGTGGCTGCGCTGGCCGGGCGGCTGCTTGCGGCTGGCTGTCGCGCCCGGTCTGGCAGACGGCATGGCCTATGTCTATGCCATGCGTGCCAGCGCGGCGCCCGGCGCACGCGCTCAGGCGTTCATGCTCGAACTGAACAGGCTGGCCCTGGCCAACGATGCCGGCCCGATTGCAGCGGTGCGGCCGCGCCCCACCTTGTCGGCCTTGCAGGAGCTGCACACCTTGCAGGCGCTCGATGCGACCCTGGCGGGCGCATCCTTGTACGAGGCGGCCCAAGGACTGTTCGGTGAGGCGGTCGCCGCGGGCGACTGGCACGCCGATGGCGCGTTGCGCGCTCGCGTGCGTCGCCTTGTCCGCCGCGGGGATGCGTTGATGCGCGGCGGCTACCGCCGCTTGGCACAACTTCCCCCGCTTGTATAGGGACGATCTGCCCCTGATGCAAAACGTCCCTGAGCAGCCAGCCCGACTTTGTTGAGACTGTCTCCATCCGGCAGCGCTGGTGCTGCCGACGATACCGAACGATGGAGATTCATCTCATGCGACCCGCTCCCTTACGGCCTGCCGCCGCACCCACGACCGCGCCCGCGCAGCCCCAGCGCTACCTGACCAACGACGAAGCCGCCCAGTATTTGCGCCTGTCGCCGCGCACGCTGGAAAAGCAGCGCGTAATCGGCGGCGGGCCGAAGTTTCGCAAGTTTGGCCGCCGCGTCATGTACGCGGTGGCCGATCTGGATGCCTGGGCCGATGCGCGCAGCTATGAGGCCACGTCCGACCCCGAGTACGCCCAGCGCCATGCGGGTGATTGCCGTGATGGCCGCTGATCGACGGCGCGCGGCAGGCCATCGCCATGTCCCGCCTTGCGCTGCCATCAGGGCAGCGGGCAGCGCCACAGCAGGAACAGCTCGATCTGTTCCGTGCGTTGCCGGGCGATATGGCGCCGCGCGATGCCCAGGACTTGATGGCCTATCCGTTCTTCTCTCTGGCGAAGTCGCGGCGCGTCGCGCCCATCGACTTTGTGAGCGGCCCCATCACCATCCGCGTGGAGGGCACGCTAGAGCACGGCATCGCCACGATCTGGGATGCGGACATCCTCATCTGGGCGGCCAGTCAGATCGTGCAGGCCCGCGATGCGGGTATCCCGCCGTCGCGGCGCATGCAGGCCACGCCTTACGAGATTCTGCGCTTTATCGGGCGCGGCACCGGTTCTCGCGACTACCAGCGCCTCAAAGCCGCGCTCGACCGGCTGCAATCCACGACGGTAGCCACATCCATTCGCGAAACCACCGGGCGGCGTCTGCATCGGTTTTCGTGGATCAACGAATGGAAGGAACTGGCCGATGCCGGCGGCAAGCCGCTGGGCATCGAGCTGATTCTGCCGGACTGGTTCTATGCGGGCGTGCTCGACGCGGCTCTCGTGCTGACCATCGACCCGGCGTACTTTCGCCTAACGGGCGGCATCGAGCGCTGGCTGTACCGCCTGGTGCGCAAGCACGGCGGCAAGCAGGAGAACGGCTGGCAGTTCGATTTTCGCTACCTGCATCAGAAGTCCGGCAGCACCGCCAAGCCCTACGACTTCGCCTGCGATCTGCGCGCCCTGGTCGCCAAGCAATCTCTGCCTGGCTACGTGCTGGGTATCGAACTGGTGCCGGACGAAGGGCGCGAGCTGCTGACCTTCCGGCCCGTGCCGCCGACGGCACGGGGATAAGTCTGTGGATGAGCTGTGGACATCCTGTGGATAGTGTCGTGCTATCAGGCGTGCGGGGTATCGTGCTATCAGGCGTGGGACTATCGTGCTATCAGGCGTGTCAAACCGCTGCAAACCCGCGCCGACATTTGGTTTGCGCACCCCTTAACTTATCTAACTTAACTACTCTAACTATTGGTAGGGAAGCGCCGTCGCAGTGGGCAATTGCCACGCGGCTCAGAATAGCCGACCATTTTCACCACCAGAAAAGCGGTTTTGCAGGTCAAGTGAAGCGGCGGTTTCCCGCTCGGAGGGCCGTGCCATGATCGTCGCCTTGCTCAACCAGAAAGGCGGGGTGGGCAAGACCACGCTTGCCACGCACATTGCCGGTGAACTGGCTTTGAGGGGTCAGCAGGTCATTCTGCTGGATGCCGATCCGCAAGGCTCATCGCTGGACTGGACGCAGCGCCGGAGCCAGCAGGGGCTGCCCAGGCTCTTCAGCGCCGTGGGCTTGGCCCGTGAAACCCTGCATCAGGAAGCACCAGAACTGGCCAGACAGGCCGATCACGTCATCATCGACGGCCCGCCCAGGATTGCCGCTTTGGCGCGCTCTGCGCTGCTGGCAGCCGAAGTCGTCCTGATTCCGGTGCAGCCCAGCCCCTATGACGTTTGGGCCAGCGCCGAGATGGTGGCGCTCATTCGTGAGGCGCAGGTGTTCCGGCCAGCGATACGCGCAGCCTTTGTCATCAACCGGCGCGTGAGCACCACCGTCATCGGGCGTGAAGCGCGGCAATCTCTGGCCGAGCAGCCGCTGCCGGCACTACGCGCCGAGGTTCGGCAACGAATTGTCTTTGCCGACAGCGTGGCCTCTGGTCGTCTCGCCCGGGAGTCGGCACCCGACAGCACCGCCGCACGGGAGATCACCGCCCTGGTGGACGAACTGTTGGGGTGGCGGATATGACAATCAAATCGCCGCCCCCCAGCAAACGCACGGGCAAGCGCGTCGGCATCGGTGCGCGCCCGCCCGCGAATCCGCACGCCGAAGCGTGGATACGCCAGGGCGAGGCCGGGGCGCTGAACAAGGGCGATCTCTACACCGCCCGCCTGACCCTGGACATTACGCCTGCCTTGCGCGCACGCATCAAGGTGTCGGCCTTCACGCAAGGCGTAACTGTGGCCGATCTGCTGCGCGGCATCCTGGAGCGGGAGTTTCCATCGAAGGACACGCCATGAACACATCTCCATCGCCGGCCACGACCCTTTTTGCCGCCACGGCGGCGGCATCGTCTGCCGCGCGTGCTGCCTACACGGGCAGCGTGCCGCTGACCCGCGTATCGCTCATCTACCTCGAAACCCGCCTGACGCTTTATCTGCGCTTTGGCGAGCCGGCGCGTACCGTGAAGCTCGATCATTGGCGGCGTTGCGCGGTGTTCCTTCCCGGCGCCATGTTCTGCCGCATGCTATGGCAGGCCAATGATTACGGCACCACACGCTGGCAGCTTATGGTGATGCAGGCTTGCACACCGCTGGATGCGGTGCAGCGCATCGCGGGCGTGCGCCCCGGCGCGCGTCTGCTGCTGAAGGCCGAAGGCAAGCAGGCAGTGCAAGCGGTGCTGCATCGCATCGACGCCATCGAGGCACTGGGCATTGCGCCCGCCGCCACGTCGCCCGCGTACTGGCGCATGCTGGGCAACCGGCTCGCCGCCCGCTCGCCGCTGCCGGAATACAGCAGCGCAAGGCATGCGGCGTGGCTGGCTGGCAGGGAACTGCGATGAGCAGGGTTCCTACATCAGCACCTGTTGCGGGAAACACGGCCCATCCTCGCTCGCGCCAGCGCGCACGCTTCGCGCTGGCTGCACTGTCCGCCGTCGGCCTGGCTGCGCTGGCCTGGGCGCCCTTCATGCAGCCGCTGCCGCGTTGGGTCTACAACCCCTCCGACAGCGTTCCCGTCGGCTGGTATCGCATCGAACCGTTCCATCGTCGGCCGAATTCTCTGCCGGTGGGAAGCATCGTTCTTACCCGCCTGCCCGCTGAAGCAGCGTCGCTCGCCGCCCAGCGCGGCTATTTGCCCGCCCGCGTCCCGCTGCTCAAACGCGTGGGCGCGGTCGCGCCCCAACACGTCTGCATCGTGCAAGGTCAGGTACGCATCGACGGCGTGCCGGTGGCCGCCGTGTTGTCTGCCGATCGGCTGGGCCGGGCATTGCCATTCTGGCGACCCTGCCGCCCGCTGGCCGAGGGCGAGCTATTCCTGTTGAGCGCCAGCAACCCGGCGTCGTTCGACAGTCGCTACTTCGGGCCAGTCAGCGCATCCGCCGTGATCGGCGTTGCGCACCCGGCCTTGCGTGAGGTTCGGCCATGATGACCACCGATTCGCTGCACGTTGTCGTGCATCTCGTCGTGCTATCGGGCGTGTCATCCTGGCTGTCGTCGGCGCGTCATTGCGCGTGCAGCGCGGGTGTTGATTCTGCGTCTCGGGCACCGCGCTTCGCGCCTCCCTCGGCGCAGCCGCCCAACGTGCAGCCATCTTGCCTGGAACGTGTCTGGCCTGCGGCCTTCACCGCGTTCGTCGGTGTGCTGGCTGCTCACTCAGCAGCGCCACCAAGCCGCCGGCGCCGGGAGCGAAAGCGACAGGCAAAGGCGGAAGGCAAGACAAAAGGGGGCGGCACCTGTCCGCCCGCAAAGTCAGTCTGCACGTGGGGGGGGTGCGGCACGACGCGGCTTTGCCGCTGTGCCGCTTGGGGCGCGTGGCCCGCGCCAATGCAAGCCTGCCCGCGTGCTTCGCACGCCAGGACACGCCATAGCTTTCTGAAGGAACGACCATGAATGATCGCCGTGATGATGACTTTCGCATGCGCCCCAGCGCCCCGAAGGATAGGGGCCAGGGCTTTGTTTCCAAGGTGCTCAAACAGGTTGGCAAAGCCGGCGGCAAGTCGGCAGTGCGTCGGCCCGCGTTGACTAAAAGCCAAGGCCAGCGCACAGGTCAACGCCCCGGTTCGCGCCTGGGGCGCGGCCACACGGCAGCGCGTTTTGCGGGGGCGACGCTTACGCCATTCTCGCGGCGCGTCACGATCAAGACCTTGCTGGTAAATCAGCGCCAGGCCGGCCCGCAGTCGTTGTCCCGGCACTTGCGCTACGTCGAGCGCGACGGCACGGGCCGTGATGGAGAGCCGGGGCGGGCTTATGGGCCGCAGGTGGATGAAGCCGACCTTGATGCTTTCAAGGAACGCTGCGCCGATGATCGTCACCATTTCCGTTTCATCGTCTCGCCCGAGGATGGGGCCGAGCTGGACGACCTGCGCACCTATACGCGGCACCTGATGAATCGTATGGAGGCCGACCTTGGTACACGGCTGGATTGGGTGGCGGTCGATCATTGGAATACCGACAACCCGCATACCCATGTCATCGTGCGTGGGCGCGACGATACGGGCCAAGACCTCATCATCGCGGGCGACTACATCGCCGATGGATTCCGCCATCGCGCTTCTGAGCTGGCAACTGAATGGCTGGGGCTGCGCACTGAACTGGAGATCCAGCAGACCATGCAGCGCGAGGTGGATCAGGAGCGATGGATGGGTCTGGACCGCACCCTGCAACGTGAGGTTGGCGACGATGGCCGAGTGCATATCGAACGCTTCAACGAACCCCGACTACAACGTCAGCGCCTGCTGCTGATCGGCCGTTTGCAACGATTGCAGCGTATGGGGTTGGCTGAAGAATTGCAGTCTGGCTCCTGGTTTATCCACGCTGATGCCGAGAAAACCTTGCGTGCTCTGGGCGAACGCGGCGATATTATCCGCACCATGCAGCGAGCCATGAGCGGCCAGGCCCGAGAACTGGCGGTGTTCGAGCCGGGCGAGGATGACCGAACCATTGTGGGTCGCGTCGCCGCCAAGGGGCTGGCTGATGAACTGCGCGATAGTGGTTATCTGGTCATCGACGGCGTGGATGGCAAGGCCCATTACGTTGCGCTCAATGCCCGTGACGAACCGGCGAACTACCCCACCGGCTCGGTGGTGGAAGTGAAAGGCTCCTCCGAAGAGCGTGCTGCTGATCGAAATATCGTTGCACTGGCAAGCGACGGCCTGTACCGCACTGACCATCAACTGGCGATTGAGCAAGGCCGAGCTAAACCTGGGCGCGATCCGCAGGAAGTTGTCGCCTCGCATGTCCGTCGTCTGGAGGCCTTGCGCCGCGCCGGCATCGTTGAGCGCGTGGCCGAAGGGCTTTGGAAGGTGCCCGATGACCTACCGGAGCGTGGCCGCCAGTATGACGCGCAGCGCCTGGGCGGTGTGAGCGTGGAGCTGAAAACACACCTTCCCATCGAACAGCAGACCCGCGTGATCGGCGCCACTTGGCTCGATCAACAACTGATCGGAGGCGGCAAGGGGGTGGGAGACATCGGCTTCGGTAGTGAGGCCAAGCAAACCATGCGGCAGCGTGCCGACTTCCTAGTTGAACAGGGACTGGCTGAGAAGCGCGGGCGACGTGTCATCCTTGCCCGAAATCTGCTGTCAACGCTGCGTAATCGGGAACTGGCCCAGGCCGCCAAAGACATCGCTGCCGAAACCGGGCTGGAACATCGACCCGTGGCAGACGGCCATCGTGTAGCCGGCATCTACCGACGCTCCGTCATGCTCGCAAGTGGGCGCTATGCGATGCTCGATGACGGCATGGGGTTCAGCCTAGTGCCGTGGAAGCCGGTGATCGAGCGGGGGCAGGGCCAGCAGCTTGCCGCCACAGTGCGCGGCGGTGGGGTGTCCTGGAACATTGAGCGCCATCGTGGATTGTCGATGGAGTAACTTCATGCACCCGTAGCCCATGGCGTTTGAAATTGTAGAACCGCCTTGGCTAGGTTCGACGACGCCTGGTAACCAGGAATTTGGCTGCGATCATGTGCAAATCACCTTCAACATGGCTGTGGATTCTGGTACGCCGTGCGTTCTAGGACATCGGCGATTGGACGGAAAACAGACCGAAAAATTCGTATCGGCCTGTTGGCCTGCTCGAGATTCGTCTCTTATAGTCTAGCATTAGGAAAGCTTCGCCCAACGGAGCGGTAAGATTCCGTACTTCTTTGCGGCTCGTTCTAGCTTGCCAAGCTACCGTGGACTCTCCGCTTGATCAAACTTGCGACAAGCCTGATCCAAGAATTTGCGAAACATTGGTAAGTGCCTACATAAAAGGAATAATGCGCGACGTTATCCCAATGGCGGCTCCCGGGGCGATGGTTTATGCCAGCTACGACGATGGTCCATATCTAAACGGCTTCAGCTTCATGTAATCGTCAGATATGTTCGGCTAAATGGTATAGTAACGATTCAAATGAAAAAAATCGTGTTCCTCCTTCTACTCGCACTGATGCCTCTCCAGGCTTCCTGGGGCGTGGTAAGTGTGTACGTCGTTCAAAAACACGACATGTGCCTGCATCCTTGCACTGAAGCGCAAGAGGCTCAAGCCCAGAACAGCGATAAAGAGCCTGCCAGTACAAAAAACGCTCACCATGAAGATCGCTTTTGCGGGCTGCACGCATTGTCCGTTGTCAATAGCCTTCCATTGCGTGCGCTGTCTTTTTCATCATCCCCTGTTCCCCCGGTCTACGCACCGCCGTTCGTTCCACAGACCCTCATCGACAGGCCGGAACGGCCTAAATGGGGCGCGTCAGCCTAAGCCAGATAACGCGCTTAACGCGTTGTCTCGCCATCCCCTGCAGTAGCTGGGAGAGGTGACACGCATCTTATCGGCACAAAATCGCTTCGCACGCCGTGTTTATAGACGGCATCGTCGCTGCGCTCTCCCAGACACTGCTCAAGATCAAGTACGTCAATCGACTATCTTGGAGCAATTCCATGCGCAGT